>JBDSEW010000418.1:0-4511 GCA_039919825.1 Chitinophagales bacterium
TTTTTTTCATTTTGTTTGATTTTAGATAAGATTAAGAATTCACGGAGCTAAAGTGATCTCATTAAAAAGAGAAAGTGTTACACAACTTTATAAATAGGTTACACAATTCACACAAACACATGATAATAAAATATCATTAATTGTAGTATCTGGATAGCTATAAAAGGCTACTTCCGTATAGCACAATCGGGTGCAGTGTTTAGTTTATCTTAAGATCTCTGTTAAATTGGAGTAGTCCTGAAAGGCAGTCAACGCCCTGAAGTGTGGCCCTACATAGGTTCAGTTTTTTTTTTATTATTCAACTGATCCCCTTAGCACCATAAGTAACCAGCAGTATGGGTGTATTACAAATTGCACTTAATCCATCAGCGTTTACCTGAGCGTTTGGTTTTTAGCGCTAAGTCGCTAAGAAAATCACAAAAGATTAACATGCTGTTTTTTTAGCGCCCTTGCGCTTATATTAATTTTTAGATGGGAAATGCAATTTGTCATACCCAGCAGTATTACATAGTGAAAACTTGCCTGATTTCGTTATTTTGCGTAATAATGAGGGAATAATTTTCGATATTAGTTTCTCCAGTCAATAGGATACATTATAATTCGGGATCTATTGAAAATATTTCATTTTACAGTTAGCGTTTTAAATCGCGCCTTCCAATTTTACTGTATTTCTTTGTGTCTTGATCCTTTGAGGCTTTCAGGCAGTTTTTCTCGGTGTTGCTGAACAGGGAGGTCATTTGGTTAATAAGCGCGCAACAGGTGTCAGTTTTTCTCCCTTCAAATAGGTGGCAAGCGCTGCCTGACGTTGTCCATACTCTATTGATCTCCGTTTAGATGAGTTTCATCTTTTTGTATCAACAACTTTATAAAGTGTAACCTCTGTTATGTTATTACCAGGTAGCAATTCAACTCCACCGTCTAATTTTAAAACATAGCAACCAGGGACTGGTAATTTATTCGTACCCGCTTTTTATTACAGTTAAAAGGATCTTGAAGCGGCCATTTGGTTTGATATAACTTGATGCATGGGCAGGAATAATAATGCCCTGCCCTGTTTGCAGCAGGGTGGATAGTCCATCAATCACCATATTGGCAGAGCCATCAATTATTTGGGCAAACGTGTCGAATGGAGATGTCTTTTCATTGAGCCCTTCACCGCTCGCAAACGACATCGCATTTACTGATCCTGTTATTTTTTTCATGATTGATTTATTTACGACGTTGTCATGTTCATATTCAATTAACTCTACTATAATATGTGCCTTTCCTTTTTCAATTTCTTTATCGTTGGTGGGCAGGCTTTCAAGTTCGGTGGTATCCATATGCAGTTCAATTTAGTTCAAACCTACATACAGCGCTTGACAAAATGTTACATAACTTCTTTAAAAAGTTACATCATTCACTGGTTACAGCGTCTTAATAATTCACTAATTTGTTAAATGCTGAAACAAGCAGCTTTGCCTATAAAAACCAGTGAATCTTACAACATTCTTCATGAATTATGTAAAGCCTTGGGCAGCGTTCCGGCATATCTTTGAATAGACTTTTATGTTTCCAAACCCAAAAAAATGCATACGAAACAAACAATCCTCCTTGTAGATGATGATGCTGAAGACCGGCTGTTTTTTATTGAAACCCTCCTTGAAATAGAAGGTGCAACCTTGTTCGACGTTGCTTACAACGGAAGAGAGGCACTGGACAGACTTGAAAATACACCGCTTCTTCCCACCCTTATATTTATGGACATTAACATGCCATTAATGAATGGAATGGAATGCCTCCTGGCTATCCGTAAAAACCCTCAGATAAGTGGTATACCGGTGATCATTCTTTCAGGAAGTACAAGTGAAATAGCTCAGGCCCAGGCGCTGGGGGCAATGGGATTTATTCAAAAGACAGACAACACGGACTTAATGCGAAAACAACTCACGCAACTCATTGATCTCGACTTTTTAACCGAAGGCCATATTGCCAATCAATCTTTTAAAATGGCCCTAGAGTCCTCCTGACCTCATTACCATATTATGCAAATTGTGCCGCCAATTACACTTGAAAAAATATATGATGTGTACAGTCCGATAATGTACGGCATTGCCCTTGAAGTTGCAGGCACAGAAAAGGAAGCGGAGGAAATTCTTATCAATACTTTTCAAAATGTAGGATTAAAAAGCTTTCCGGTTTATGATCACGATATCATTTGTAGTGTACTGATCAACCTTACCCTTCAAACCGCTCACAAACATTTAAAGCACGAGTATAAAATCAGCCAGCGGCAAAATGGAAATTCAGCTTTACTTCAGCAACTGCTCTTTAAGGAAATAAATCTTGAAAATTATTGTAAGGAAAATAAACTTACATTCCTGGAAGCTGGAAAAAAAATGCGTGCGGAATTCAATCACTTCAGAAAAGAATACAAGGAATCAGAGTAGCATTATTACAGATTCTCCAAACCCCTTCGGCGCTTATGCCTGAGCAATTTAAAATGCGATGGGGTTAAGCCCGTAATTTTTTTAAACTGGTTCGATAGATGAGCTACACTGCTGTAGTGTAACTTGTAAGAGATTTGGGTGAGCGTAAGTTCATCGTACACGAGCAGTTCCTTAACTTTTTCAATCTTGTTGTAGATAATGAAATGTTCTATCGTAATGCCCTGTACTTCCGAGAATAAATTGGAGAGGTAAGTATAATCAAGCCCGAGTTTCTCAGAAAGGTAGTCGGAAAAATTTGTTTTGGGAAGTTCATCCGCATAGTGAACCATTTCCACGATCACATTCTTTATCTTCTCAATCAGTTTGCTTCGCTTGTCTTCCAGCAACTCAAATCCCACCTTTTTCAATGCAGTTTTGAATGTGGTATAATCAGCCTCCGGTAAATCCTTCCTTAGACTGACTTCACCCAATTGTATATCGCCATCATGCACACCGATTTTTGCCAATTCTGATTTTACAATCATTTTACAACGAATGCTAACCATATTCTTTATGTATAACTTCATTTGTAACTATTGCCTTTGAAAAGCAGAAAAGGGATGGTTTTGATTTGCCAGACTGTGAAATGCAATGCAAAGGGATTACTCAGGTGATATGAAATGATCACAAACAAGCAGAATCTTTACAACAATAGAACACTTTAAGGAACCAGCAGGTGAAAATAGGAGATTGCAAAGATATATTAGACGAACGCTGAAATATTACATAACTAAAGTAAAGTGTTACATAATTCACAGGTCTTCCAGCGATTTTCTTCTTGTGTCTTTTAGTTTCTTGAAATGAGAAGGAGTAAGCCCTGTAACTTTTTTGAACTGGTTCGAAAGGTGTGCAACACTGCTGTAGTTCAGCTGGTAGGATATTTGGGTAAGGTTAAGTTCATCATACACAAGTAATTCCTTTACCTTTTCAATCTTGTGAGCAATCACATAGTGTTCAATTGTAATGCCCTGAACTTCCGAAAATAAATTGGCGAGATAGGTGTAATCGTGATTGAGTTTTTGTGCGAGAAATTCCGAATGATTTACTTTGGAAAATTCCTCCGCGTGGTGCACCATTTCAATGATGGCATTTTTTATTTTCTCAATCAGGATGCTCTTATGGTCATCCAATAGCTGTAATCCTGATTTAAGGAGGTTTTCTTTCAGCTTATCGCGTTGCTCCGTGGTTATTTGTTCCATAATTTCTACCATTCCAAGTTCCACTATTATATAGGAGAGGCCAAGCTTTTTTAATTCCTCCTTAACCAGCATCTTGCAACGCAAGCTGACCATATATTTGATGTAGAGTCTCATATAATCGTTCTCTTATCGTGTTAAATAATTTTGTCTTCCAAATCTAAAGTTTAAGTTAATGTTTTACAACGGTGAATTTCAGTCTCGCATGACGCTAAGAAGTGCTGATTGGCAAATGGCAACTCAAATATAGTTACTACATAACAATAAGCATTAAATACTGCTTTGGTTGAAATCAGTAATCAAAATGTTAAATTACGATTTATTTAAATGGCTTTCATTTAGTCAGTTGAACCCCTGCTTTCTTGAGATAGATCTACGCTAATTCCTGAATAAGATATCCACCAACTATATGTCCACCGTCAATTGTTTGTTAATGGGCAGCATTAAGATTTCCGCAGGTAATATGCGAGGTGTAGTTAGCAAAAGCCATTTCTACGAATCATTTTTACAAACGATTGATCCTTCAGAAATTTGAACTAAATAAATATAGACAATTCAATAGTGATCTTGGCGGTTCAAAATCCGTCAAAATGAAAAGATGCCACAAGACATCTGTCGATAAAGCCCTGCATTTGCAAAGTAAAATGGATATTTGTGTCCTCGCAGAGACTCGAACTCTGGACCCGCTGATTAAGAGTCAGCTGCTCTACCAACTGAGCTACGAAGACATTTTATTAAAATCCGATTCCTGAAAAATTGAATCGCAAAAGTCACAATTTTTCACGTAAAGAAAGAATTGTTATTTCCAATAATTGACTAATTTCGTTACATCAATCATCTATCCACT
>JBDSEW010000252.1:0-3806 GCA_039919825.1 Chitinophagales bacterium
GTACCCGAAAAAAAGGAAGCTCGTTGCTTCCTTTTTTTTTCTCCTTTCCAGAGCATAAATACACTGAAATGGAGGTTTCTCAAAAAAATTCTTTATCGGTCATACAACTGAATCATCCTCCTTTTAACTCTTTCAAAAGTAAATAGTGTTGATGAAACTTTATACTTTCTTATTGCTGTGGTTGCTGTTATTGCCTTCGTTATGTGTTCAGTCACAAACTATACGGTTGAATAACCTTCAGCTGGAAACACTTCCGAACCTGTATGAATTTACAGCATTAAAAAGTTTGTATGAGCAGGATGTAGTAGATGGAAGTTTTTTTGCACTAATGCAGTTTGATCAATTGCCCAATACGACAGTAAGAAGAGAAATCAGCACTGTTACCGGAATAACTTTTCTCGGCTATCTTCCCGAAAATACTTATTACGTAAAAATTCCGGCAGCGATTGAAGCAGCACGACTCTACAATTATAAGGTGCGCGGCATTTATCGCATGCTTCCTGCATATAAATTATCACCACAACTTACCGGGTCAGTTTTGCCTGCCCATGCACTCAATGCTGATCAAACGATCCGGCTGAATGTTACCTACTACAAAGGACTTGATCAGGAATCTATCCTCAAAAAATTTGCTGCGCTCCATATTTCTGCAATTCCAAAATCTGCTTTGGTAAATGTACTGTCTATCACTGTTCCGGTTAATTCCATACAAGGCGTGGCAGCATTACCCTTTGTTCAATACATCGAACCGGTAAGTCCGCCTGGTGAACCGGAGAACTATGAGAGCCGTACTGATCATCGGAATAATTTCCTTCAAAATGATTATGCCAGCGGATTAAATTACAACGGCGACGGTATCTGGATTGGGATGAATGATGATGGTTTTATCGGACCTCATATAGATTATACAGGGAGACTTGATCAATCCTGGGTGATTGGAGAAAACAATTCCTCCAATACACATGGTGATCATGTTTCAGGCATATTGATGGGTGGTGGAAACCTCGATCCCCGTTTGAAAGGAAATGCTTCAGGCTCGATGCTAAAAGTATATACGGCCTATTCTGATCTTGGAGAACCCTTGTATGAAGGTTTTTATGATGTTCCCAATTCATACATCAATCCCGGAATAAAAATAAATTCTACTTCTTACAGTGATGGTTGCAATGTTGGTTATACCACGCTTACACAAACCATTGAACAAACCATGCTGGATTATCCTGAATTCATACATGTTTTTTCAGCAGGAAATTATGGTGGCACCAATTGTGGCCCGATAAACGGATGGTATGAAATAACAGGTGGCCATAAAGTGGCAAAGAATTGTATTACTGTCGGCAATGTAGATAAGGAAGATTTGCTGGCAACTTCAAGCAGCCGTGGTCCCACCAAAGACGGGAGGATGAAACCGGAAGTATGTGCCGTTGGAACAGATGTAAATTCAACACAACCGAATAACAATTACGGCCTGCTTTCAGGAACCTCCATGTCATGTCCGGGTGTAGCCGGAACATTTGCGATCCTCATTGACGCCTATAAAGATTTGAATGGAGGTGCATACCCTCCTTCTTCACTGCTTAAAGCCGCGTTGATGAATACGGCAGATGATCTTGGAAATGCAGGCCCGGATTATAAATATGGTTATGGAAGAATCAATGCGCGCCGTGCTTATCTCACCCTTAGGGACAAGCGCTACCTCGAGGATGTAATCGATCAAGGAGAAACAAAATCTTTTCCACTCACCGTACCCGAAGGCGTAAAAGAAGTGAGGGTAATGGTTTACTGGCACGATGCTACTGCATCACTCGGTACTCCAAAAGATCTGGTAAATGATCTCCGCTTGCAGGTTACCGATCCAACCAATGTAACCTTTGACCCGTGGGTGCTGAATCCGTTGGCACAGAAAGATACACTGGATAAACCAGCCAGAAGAAGTATTGACACTTTGAATAATCACGAACAGGTAACCATTGCCGACGCACCTGGGGGAGCGTATCAAATAACAATAATCGGTTCATCAATTCCGGCAGGTCCGCAGCCATTTGTAATCGTCTATGAATTCTTGTATGATGAACTTACCCTCACCTATCCTGCTGGAGGAGAATCATGGAAACCCGGAGAAAAGGAAAAGATACGCTGGGATTCATACGGTGGCAGCGGTTTGTTTACACTCGAAATTTCTTCGGATGAAGGTCAAAGCTGGACTTCTGTTGCTTCCTCCATAGGTGATACAAAAAGGTTTTACGATTACACCATTCCAACAAGCGCAACTGTTTCAGGAAAATATAAAATAAGGGTGAACCGGGGTTTATTGTCAGATGAAAGTGATACGTTGTTTTCAATTATTTCCGTGCCTGCAGGTCTGACTTTGGTAAGTTCCTGTCCTGATTCCGTAAAGCTTTCGTGGGCTGCTATACCAAATGCTATTTCCTATGAAGTTTTCAAATTGGGTGAGAAGTTCATGGAACCTGTTGGAACGAGCACTACCAATTCCATCTCGATCGGCGGACTTAATCCCAATAATGAAGACTGGCTTTCTGTGCGGGCGCTCGGTACGAATGATGCGGCAGGCAGGCGCGCAATTGCAATAAAAAAGACCACAGGACTTATCAATTGTATCCTCAGCACTGATGCTGCGGCCATTCAGATGGAACCCGGTGCAGCTACCTATACTTCCTGCATGGGATTAAATGCAGTTGCCGTAAGTATGAAAATAAAAAATGAGGGGTTGAATCCGATATCGGGATTTACGGTGAATATGAAGTCAGGAAACAGCAGCCAGGTGACAGAATTTTTTTCAGAAAGCATTTTACCCGGCAATTCTGCAAATTACCAGTTTGGTGCCACCGCAGATCTTACCGGTGCAGGAACAAATCTTCTGCAGTGCTGGAGTGACATGCCCGGCGATCAAAATCCATTTAATGACACTGTTTCCAGCCTGATTGAAGTGTTGCAGGTTGCCAGTGTATCTATTCCTTTTTATGAGAATTTTGAAACATTTACACTGTGTGGAACCAGCAACAATTGTGAAGCTGGTGTGTGTGCACTCACCAATGGATTCACCAACATCGTGAATCTTTCTGGCGACGACATTGACTGGCGAACGAATGCAGGCCCGACACCTGGTAACGGAACAGGGCCTGACGTGGATTTTGATCCGGCAACAAATACCGGCAAATACCTTTACCTCGAAGCCGGTGGATGCAATTTTCATGAGGCACTGCTGCTTACTCCCTGTATTGATCTTTCACAGGCCATAGAACCCCTGTTTACTTTCGCCTACCATCTTTACGGTGCTGAAATGGGAAGCTTACATATAGATGCTTTTGCAAATGGCATCTGGAGCAATGATATCATTACTCCCGTTTCCGGCAACCAGGGGAATAGTTGGAAAACAGACACGATTGATATTTCAGGCTATGCAGGAAATACGGTTACACTCCGGTTCAGAGGTATTACAGGAGCTGCATCGAGCAGTGATATGGCCATTGATGCTATTGGAATATTTGAAAGCGCAGAAGTGGTGCAGGCTGCATTTTATTCAGCAGGCACTCTTTGTACTGATAGTATTATTGCCTTCACTGACGGATCATCCGGAAATATAGTAAGCTACAACTGGAATTTCGGCAGCGGTGCCATTCCTTCCGTCGCAACCACAGCAGGACCCCATGAAATAATTTATACTACGCCCGGAACCAAGCAGGTTGTGTTGAAGGTAACAGGCACTTCACTTAATAATTCAGACACGGTGGTGATTGAAGTGAATGATCATCCACATGCAAACTTTTTTATTGATGAACAACACA
>JBDSEW010000302.1:0-2815 GCA_039919825.1 Chitinophagales bacterium
TATACCATGTTTAACAGGGATGTTGCAAGGATGCAGTCATTTAAAGACATGGATGAAGAGGATATAAAATCCATTGATGCCCCTGTCTTTTTAATTGTTGGCAATGCCGATGTAGTTAGCCCGGAACATGCGGTGGAAATGTACCGGCTGCTTCCTCATGCAAAACTTGCGATTCTTCCGGGCGGCCATGGAGAATACATCGGAGAAGTTACAACACCGCAGGACTCTGCTTTTATTGAAGCAACGGTTTCCATGATTGAAAAATTTCTTGCTGAACCAATAGCTGAAGCCCATTAAAAAAATAAACTATGGCAAAAAATAAAACTGTAGAGACGAAAGCAAGTGTTACATCCTTTTTAAAGAAAATACCCGATGACAAAAGACGCGAAGACGTGTCGGCAATCATCGACCTAATTGGGAAACATACTGGCCTTGAACCCAAAATGTGGGGAACCAGCATCGTTGGTTTTGGAAGCTACCATTATAAATATGAAAGCGGACGGGAAGGAGATGCACCACTTACCGGAATTGCGTCAAGGGCAAATTCTATTACTTTATACCTTGGATCTGCATTCGACCAAAGAGATGAGCTATTGCAGAAATTCGGAAAGCACAAAGTGAGCGGTGGCTGTGTGCACATTCAAAAAACAGCGGATATCAATACCGGTGTTTTAATCAGGATGGTGAAAAATTCTATCTCACAAAGGAAGAAGGAATATCCGGGGTGAAAGTTCTACGGGTTGAACATTATTGATTTTAACAACAAATTTGCGGAGGATATTCTTTCAGCCCGCAATTGCATAAACTTTTTTTACCTGTAGCTTTATGACGGCAACAACTGACATACAAAACATCATAGAAAAGTATAAAGCTGGTCATCGTTATTTTCTCAAGCTTGACTTTGCCAAGGGTGAAAAATTGACTGGACAATTACTTGCTGACACGACATTTGATAATTGATGCTTTCCTTTGACTTTTCACAACAGACTTCACAAATGCGAAGTTTATCAACTGTAATTTTGCCTCTGGTCGGTGTTTTCACCGACCACTGATTTAGATAGTTCTGGTTGGTGAAAACACCAACCATAGGTTGAAGCAAGCAATTTCACCGGTGTATAGGTCAAAACTCCATCAGTGGCAGCAAGATTTATATTTATTACTTCTGATGGACAAAAAACCGGTAAGAAATTCCGATTGTAAAAGTCACATCGGAGGCTACTTGACCACCGTTTACCTGCTGATAGATTGGAAACTCATACAACCCATAGAATGTGAGTATGTGAAAGCAGGTATAACTGATTTGAGGAACAAGAAAAATTTTATTGCTGCCGAATGAGTTAACGTCGTAATTGGCTGTTGGAAGATCTGAATTGCGTTGCAGCTTTCCGATGTACTCATACTTTCCTGAAAGAGTTGCGCTGAAATTTTTCAAAAATGGTTTTGCGACGTACAAACTCCAATCAGCGTAGTTACCGAACTTTTCCCCCTTCGGATTCCATCCTTTCAAAATGTACGTAAATGAGGAGAACACTTTAACATTCTGTTTTAGAAACCCATGTAGCAGAAATCCGTAGAAGATAAAATCATTTGATCCTGTTGTCGGCTGAACTCCGGGTGGCTTCTGCTGATACAGGGTTGTAGTTTGACTTTGAAATAAAATCAATGAATCATTGTATTTGCCAATTGGAATTTTTAACCCCAAACCAATTGTTGCTTCCCACACGCTCTTTTCATTTTCTTTATGCCATACATTATAGCGTGGAAAAATAACAAGATCGCCTAAACCACTTGATTTGATCGTATCAATGAAATCAGCACCGTACTGTGTTTTATTGAAATAGTATCCTTCACCAATAGTCATGGTTAGATCCTTTGTTAAACCATAACTAATGCCTGTATAGAGATAGTTGGTATTATAACTTTCGAGCAACCTGGGAATTGCAGGATCAACACCAAGAAATCTATCAGAGTAAGTGCGCTGAAAATTAATACCAAAGTTGAGTTGATCTTTTTGCAGTACTCCCTGTGAAGCACCTCCTGCAATCGGGCTTCCGCCGCCACCTGCGCAGCAACCCTGAGCCAAAGAAATTTGAAAAGCAGCTACGCTTAAGATCGTGAAAACGAGAAATGGTTTTAGCAGATTCATTTTCATTGTTGCAGAAATAAAATCAATCAATTCATTACCGTGAGCTTAACAACTTCTGTTTTGTTGCCAGTGTTGACCTGAATAAAGTATAGTCCGCTGTTCAGAATTTGAGTATTCAGAGAATAGTGATTCTCACCTGCTGCCTGCTGACCTAAGTTGATGGCTTGCGTCTTCTCTCCCAGGATATTGAGCACAGTGAGCGAAACATCAGAAGAAGTGGTCAAAAAGTAATTGATAGATGCTGATATGGTTGCGGGATTTGGAAAAACATCAAGAGAAGTTAAAATTTTATTTGTTTCACTAATCCCAGTGTTATTCAATGCTGCATCAATTGCGTCACGAACTGCTTGATCGTCCGTATTATGATTGAAGCCAAGTTTGTTGTAAAAAACCTTGTGGTCCGTGCCACCTAATACAACAACCGTTGGCATTCCCATTCCACCATAATAATTTATTTCATCGTATCCATTGAGGAACAATGTGCATGAAAGCCCAGTTGCCCAACTTTGAAAAGATGAGCAAGTGAATGAGGCGTTCCAATCAATGGCGTAAAATTTCACTTTGCCTGGGATTGAAGCAGAGTAGTCCTGATATATCTGCTCTAAGTAATTGGCAGCGGAGATGCAGGTTCCGCATGTCATCACGAATTCGCAGAGGATAACACTTCCC
>JBDSEW010000303.1:0-4234 GCA_039919825.1 Chitinophagales bacterium
CAGCAATGCCAATGAGGGAAAAAAGCAACCAGATAGCAGCGCGAAAAATCTTAAGCGTAGTTACTGCAAGCAATGCCGCACCAAGAATAAAGGCAGAGATGAGGTAGAAGATGATTTGTGATGCAGACATTATTATTTCGGATTTTGAATTGTTGATTTCGGAATTGGTTTGCGAAGCAAATTCGCAATCCAAAATCTCTAATCCGCAATTCACTACTCAATTCCTTCCCTGATCTTCGATCCGGGAGCATTCAACTTTTTCGTCAGTTTACTCCTGTCAAACACACTGTGTTCAAATGTTTGCGCCATTTTTATGGCATCTGTCGGACAAGCAACAATGCACAGGTTACACATGGTACACAATTCAAGGTGATACACAAAGGTGTCAATTGCTTTCTTCTTTTTACCGTCCTGGCCCACTTCAAACTTGGTGATGATCTTGATGGTACCGTTTGGGCATGCAAGCTCGCAGGCAGTGCAGCCGGTGCAGGCATGCTCATTATTCTCATCATGGGTCATCACCACTTCCCCTTTGAATCGTTCTGGTAATTGCGGAACAGCTTCGGGATATTGTTGAGTAATGATTTGTTTGTGATGCGTAAAATAGTAACCCGTGCGCCGCATGCCTTTTAAAAGCGATGCAACAGCATTGTAAACTTCCTTGATATAATTTGTTAAAAACATTTTCCTTCTGGTAAGTTAATCTTTTTCCTTTCCAACATTAAAACCGATTTTACGGCGTGGCTCTACAGGAGGGTTCAACAATTCTTTCAATATCCCAAAGATGGCTTGAATTTCTTCTTCCTGCTTATTGAGTTTATGATTTTGTTTTAATAATTTCTTTTCCAACTGCTCTAACTTTATAAAAATGTCTTTGTGCGTAACAAGCAACTCACGCATCCTTGTAAATACCCTGATGATCTGGATATTAACCTCGATAGCGGTTTTGCTGTTCAGCACACTTGAAAGCATTGCAATGCCTTGCTCAGTAAAGGCATATGGTAAATACCTGCTGCCACCCCAACTTGAGGTGCCAAATTGGCGCCTCAAGATGTTCCATTCTTTGATGGAAATGTGAATCATGAAGTCTTCAGGAAAACGTGTAATGTTTCTACGCACTTGTCTTTTTAAATTTTTATTATCTACACCGTACAATCCTGCCAGGTCAAAATCAAGCATTATTCTTTTACCCTTCAGCAAATAAATTTTGTCCGAAATCTTTTCATCGTTAAGTTTAATAATCCTGCTCATACACAATAGTTTTATAATTATTTTATAGAATACTACTGAAGCCCCACAACTTAAAAGTGCCACCCCATAATCGCCATCAACGCCACCAGCAGCATGTTAAACAAGCTGATCGGCAAAAGGTATTTCCATTCAAGGTTCAGCAACTGATCAATCCGCAACCGGGGAAATGTCCACCGGAACCACATGATGAGAAAAATGAGAAAGAACGTTTTTCCAAAAAACCACAACGATGATGGACTATAATCCATGATGTGATTGAACACTGTCCAGCTTCCAATGTGAAATGGCATCCAGCCTCCCAGGAACAGCGTTGCTCCGAGCGCGCACACGATAAAGATATTTACATATTCTGCAAGGAAGAATAACGCGAACTTCATTCCTGAATATTCCGTGTGAAAACCTGCAGTCAATTCAGATTCTGCTTCTGCAAGGTCAAAAGGTGCACGGTTCGTTTCTGCAGTTACGGCAATGATAAATATCACAAAAGAGATGAGTACAGGAATGTGTCCTTTAAAGATCCACCAGCCATTTTGCTGAGAAGCGATGATGTCTGACATCTGCAGGCTTCCTGATAAGATGACGATAGAGATAATCGACAACCCTGCAGAAAGTTCGTAGCTCACAATTTGAGCACCGCTGCGCATCGCACCCAGTAGTGAATACTTGTTATTGCTGGACCAGCCCGCCATTAAGATACCAATCACAGAAATGGAAGAGACTGCGGAAATAAACAGCACTCCGATATTGATATCCCATATCTGAAATCCTTTTGCAAAAGCCAGCGGTGCCAGAATCAGCATTGCTGTGATCATTACCACAAATGGTGCGAGGTTAAACAGAAATTTATCAGCCCCATCAGGAGTAAGCCCTTCTTTCACCATCAGTTTTAATGTGTCTGCCACGGTTTGAAACATTCCCTTTGGCCCTACACGGTTGGGGCCCAACCGTACCTGCATGTACGCAGAAACTTTTCTTTCCATCATGATTAATACCAAACCCAGTACTGCAAACAAGGTTATTGCCAAACCGCCAATGATAACAAACTCAATGAGCAGCGCCACTGAAGAACTAAACGTTGCATTCAGCCAGGTGTTGATGGAGATGGATATGTTTTCTAAACTAAACATGTATTTATTTCGAATTTGAAATTGCGGAATAGGCCCGATTGACCACCACTCCGCAATTCATTTATTTCGGATTTCGAATTTGAAATTGCGGAATAGGGTCCGATTGACCACCACATCGCAATCGAAAATTCCAAATCCGCAATTCATTTATTTCGGATTCCGAAGTGGAAATTGCGGAATAGGGCCCGATTGACCACCAATTCGCATTCGAAAATTCCAAATCCGAAATTTTTATCTGTCAATATCAGGTATCACCAGGTCAAGCGTTCCCATGATTGCAATCAGGTCACCGATCTTTGCACCTTTCGCCATGTGATTAAGTGCTGAAAGATTGGAAAACCCCGGCGAACGGAATTTTATCCTGTAAGGAGTAGTTCCTCCTTCACTCACAATGTACACCCCGAATTCACCACGTGCAGTTTCTACACGGGAGTAAAATTCTCCTTTCGGTAATTTCAATACTGCTTTGGTTTTTGCCTGGAAATCTCCTTCCGGAATATTGTCAATAAGCTGTTCGACAATAGAAAGTGACTGTCTCATTTCTTTCATCCTTACATTGTATCGGGCAAGGCAATCACCTCCTGTTTGTGTAGCTTCTTCAAAACTTATTTTACCGTACACTTCATACGGATATAATTTCCTGACATCGCAGTTCACACCCGTGGCCCGTGCTACAGGTCCCGTGCATCCGTAAGAAACCGCATCTTCTTTTGAAAGTTTCCCAACACCTTTCATGCGATTGATAAAAATCACATTGCCTGTCAGCAGCTCATCATATTCATCAATTTTTGTTTTGAAGAAAGCAATGAACTCTTTTACATGTTTTTGAAAATCGGGATGGATATCTGCCATCACACCGCCGGGAACCATGTAATTCATGGTAAGCCGTGCGCCGCAGGTCTCCTCCATAATGTCGTTGATCATTTCGCGTTCGCGGAAAGCATGAAAGAAAGGTGTCAGTGCACCGATGTCCATGCCCATAGCTCCCCACCAGAGCTGATGAGAAGCAAGTCGTGTGAGTTCATCCATTAGAACCCTGATCACCTGTGCGCGTTCCGGAATTTCAATCTGCATTCCTTTTTCTACACAAAGCGCACAACCATGATTGTTGATGTGTGAAGAAAGATAATCCATCCGGCTGGTGACATAAATAAATTGCCGGTAGGTCAGGCTCTCACACATCTTTTCAATGGACCGGTGAATATATCCCAGGTGTGGTTCTACGTTTTTTATCGTCTCACCATTCAGCGTGATAACAAGATGAAGCACACCATGGGTGGAAGGATGTTGTGGCCCGATGTTAATGATCAGATCACCTTGTTCTGTTGTGCCGATTTCTTCTATCATAACAGAAAACTCAAGTGGTTTTCTACCTTTAATGTTTAGAGTTTAATCATGTTAACGGGATCATCATAATCCTTTCTCAATGGAAAGCCCACCCAGTCATCTGTCATCATTAGCCGTCGCAGGTCAGGATGATTCAAAAATTTGACGCCAAACAAATCAAATACTTCACGTTCATGAAATTCGGCCGTTCGCCAGATATCAGAAACTGTTTCAATCTCCGGAAAGCCGCGATCCAGTGTGCACTTTACCACCATGGGTTGCCGGTGAATGGTAGAAGTAAAATGATACACCATCGTAAGATGCGTTTTCCAATCTACGCAGGTGAGGCAAAAAAGAAAATCGAAGTCAAATTGTCCAGGTGAACGAAGCTGCAGGGCGAATGACCTCCACTCTTCCGGCTTGATCGCCACTGTCAACCATTCAGTGCCATCTTCGAAAGTGGCTGAAGGCAATAGTTCACTGATTTTTATTTTTAACTCGTCACCCGTCATTGAAACGCTTTCCTTTTA
>JBDSEW010000355.1:0-3535 GCA_039919825.1 Chitinophagales bacterium
GCATTAGAAGAATCATTTAAATCCCACTGCAGGATAATGCCTTCACTTCCCGCAGATAGAAAAGACGTATCGCTAGTCCCATGGGTAATCGAATAGATGGAACCTTTGTGAAGAGAGAATTTTGAAATTTGTTCAATTTGCACCTGGAAAAAGATTGAGGGATAAAGATAGTTGCAAAAATGTAAGCCGGCAGAGTGCGGGGATAAGTAAAGCTTTATTCCCAATGTATGCTATCTAAGCCAGGTAGTACGCAGTAAAAGTTATTTTTACGCGCGATGGCACTCTTCTTTAAAAAAGAAATTGCAGAAGAAACTTTACTTGGCATCTGGCACATTGAAGAAAGTGCTGATTGGTTTCGTTCGCAATTAATGCTGGATGAAAAAGAAAACGAACTGATTGATGCCATCAAACATCCGCAGCGAAAATTGCATTGGCTGTCGAGCAGGGTATTGATCAGGACGTTGATGCAAACCAACCAGTTTATTCACCTGGAAAATGATTTAAATGGCAAACCGGTCATCCGGAATTTCCCTATAGAACTGTCCCTCTCCCATTCTGCAGATTTTTCTGCCTTGCTGTTAAGCAAAAAGTTTAAAGTAGGAATTGATATAGAGAAAATGGATCCGAAAGTATTGCGTATTCAACACAAATTTGTAAGTGAAGAGGAGCTAAAGTGGGTTTCAGAAGAAGGACGTGTAGAGCAATTGTATGCCATCTGGTGTGCGAAAGAAGCGATGTACAAGTTATATGGACAAAAGAAACTGGATTTCCGGCAGCATCTTTTTGTAGATCGGTTTGATTATGCTGCTTCAGGATTGATACGCGGTAAAATTTTGAAAGGAGATTATTCTTTAGAGCTCACTGTTCACTATGAGCTGCTTGAAAATTATATGACGGCGTATGTGTTGCAGTAGTAGTTTAGCTGCCGTCATACTTTCGCTTCGGAGTCTTGTCGCCATTTATAAAGTTCGTCAGTTGAGATGAAATTAGTAAACCCTTTCTTAGCAAGTCCTTTGATTAGTTCTTTATCGCCACTCCAAATTTTGCATCGGAAATGTTTTGAATAAGCTACATAGTGTGTGTCTTTCGGGTCAATACCAGCAACCAATCTCTCTGATATCAACCAGGTTGATTGTTTAATTTATTCTGCGGAAATAAATGTGATGTCCTTGTAAATTTGAAATTCTGCTTCCCGGACTTGTTCTAAAGTCATACCCAAAATATTGGTCAACCGTGAATGATGTTTGTAAATCTCAGACCTTAAAAAATCAGGAGCAATAAAGTTCAAATACTCAGCAGGTCGCCAATTTTCCCGTTTGAGTTTAAGATGCCGCTAAATACAATGTTTGCATCTACTATTATCTTCACTTGACAAAACGTTTACGGTTTTTAGTCCACCAAGTGGCGTTTACTTCGTCCGCAAGTTTGTCTATGTCGGATTGCTTTGCTTTGCTCTTAGAAGTTGCTTCAAGATATTTCACATAGTCAATGAGGCGTTGCAGTCCGAAACTGTCAACAAATGCTGAAACCGTAATGGTAATTTGATTGTTCGTTGTCCGCTCTATTAGCATTGTCTTATTATTATTAATAGTCAAAGTTAATCAAATAATGGCTGGATATTAGCCGATGTTTTTAAGCTGGCGCTGACATCATTATGGCAGCTAATATATTGCAGCTATAAAAAATTGGTGATTTCAAAGCACTAAACTGCCTGGCACACAAAACTTGATACCCTGCCGGACTGTGTCATTCAGGCGGGATACTTTAGCGGAGATATGAGCAGGCTGCTTTATTTAAAATAAGTTACCGTAACTGTTCCCAGCGACTTTCCTAACTGGCGTATCCAATCGTCCAGTTTAATATTCACAACCATGTAGTGGTTTTCATCCTCTTCATTTCCCTGCACAGATTTTAACTGCTGCTGATTTTCCAGTTTCATATTCATCAGCTTGTGCAACTTAAAATGGTGAAGTGTGCTGATCACATGTTTCTTAAAATTCTTTTGTGGTGTGTTGATGAATATCTCATGTTTCTTTTCCCAATTCTCGCTAAGATTGTAAGGGAAAGAAATAATTTCTACAGCGAGGTCACGGAATTTTTTCTCTGCATGATTCAAGAAAATATGGTGATCTACTTTTCCGCCCTGCTTAACCATGTCTTCCATTTCATGAATCATGAGCTGAAAGTCGTGATTGTACAAAGGCGCTTCCTTTAATTCATCGAGCACCACGTCAATCACTTTCTGACCATCATCGAGCAATTCTTCACCATACTCCAGCAATAAGCGGAGAATGCCCATTTCCTGGTGGAAATCTTTGGCTTGCTGATCCTGCTGTTGCTGTGAATGATCTTCAGTTGCTGCCTGCTCGTTGTACAAAGCATCTGCTTCATATCCAGGGGCACCGGTTTCCTTTTTAAACTGGCGGCGTTTGATCTTATTCACTTCTGTATTCATCACCTGCTCGCCAACGTCCAGTGCCCTGCTGCATTCCTTGATGAGCACTGAGCGTTTGATAGGGTCAGGAATTTTCGCGAGGGTTTCTACAATATCTTTTATTACCTCCGCCTTTTTCAACGGATCTGTTCCTGCCTCTGCCAGCAGCAATTCTGTTTTAAATTGCAGGAAGTGTTTCTTGCTTCGCGCTACAAATTCACGGAATGCGCTGCTCCCCTTTTTATGCAGGAAAGAATCAGGGTCATCACCATCAGGCAACAACACCACCCGGACATTCACATCTTCTTCGGCCATCATCTCTAACCCACGCAATGCGGCCTTGATACCGGCAGCATCACCGTCATAAAGAATGGTAATGTTGTTGGTAAAACGCCTGATCAGTTTGATCTGCTCCAGTGTGAGTGAAGTTCCGGAAGAGGCTACTACATTTTCTATTCCTGCCTGGTGCATCGAAATAACATCAGTATATCCTTCTGTAAGAAAACATTCATCGTCTTTGCGAATGGCGTTGCGGGCATGATAGATACCATACACCAGCTGGCTCTTGTGATAGATTTCTGTTTCAGGGGAATTAATATATTTCGGAGAGCGCTCGTCCTTCACCATAATTCGGCCGGCAAAAGCAACTACCTTTCCTGATAAGTTAAGAATGGGAAAGATAACGCGGTGGTGAAAGAAATCCACATCCTTATCGCCCTTTTCTTTGATCAAACCAGCCTGGCGAAGCAGGTCCTGCTGGTACCCACTTTTTAAAGCTGTTTTTGTGAATGCCGTTGTATCAGCCAATGCATAACCGCGCATGAATTTCTTCAACATTTCATCGGTGAAACCACGTTCCTTAAAATAGGCCAGCCCGATGTTTTTTCCTTCTGTTGTCTTTAATAAATTATCATGAAAATATTGCTGCGCAAACTGGTTGATGATGAACAGGGAATCTTTTACCATCTTATCCCCCTGTTCTTTGGCAACATCGCCGGTTTCTTCAACTGCCAGGTTATATTTCTGAGCGAGGTACCTCAACGCTTCAGGATAGTTAAATTTCTCATGCTCCATTACAAAACTAACAGAGTCGCCGCCCTT
>JBDSEW010000423.1:0-5812 GCA_039919825.1 Chitinophagales bacterium
AAGCAATAACCTCCGCCAACGGTCATGTGGGCAAGGACTCTGTTTATTTCAATATACCAACTGGCACCGTTGCAAGCAGAAGCATTACGGTGAGTTCAATATTCCCACTCCCCTCCATAACGGATCCCCTGGTAATTGATGGAACTTCGCAGCCTACCGGTAACAGTTTTGGCATCTCCAACGCAAAAATCCAGATTAAAGCGGCCGATTATCTGACTGTTGGAATGGTAGTCGCTGCGGCCGATTGCGAGGTCTATGGGCTATATATTCACCATTTCGTTGACGGCCTGATAATTACAGGCGGTGATTTTAAGATTGGAGCGGTAAATTTTGGAAATGTTATTAATGACTGTACTTCCAATTGCATTAAAGTAAGTAATGTGATCACCGGTTCATTCCTATCCTTATTTGTTGGAACAGATACATTGGGAATTACAGGAACAGCTCCCCTGGGGAATGGTATTTCTGTCAATGGATCGAAGAAGATTACCATCGGTGGAAAACAGGCCGGAGTGCGTAATACTATCTCAGGTAATAATAACGGGATTTACATTTCTGATAGTAAATTCATTGACATACAGGGCAACTTTATCGGAACTGATGTAAACGGAACTTTTGCGGTACCCAATACGAACGGAATCGTGATGACACAGGGAACGAACAATTGTGAGATCGGAGGAGATTCCACAAAGGAAAGAAACCTTATTTCAGGCAATATCGCTGCCGGCATGGATGTAGAAATGTATTCAGCACTTGTTGATGGAAATTATATCGGTGTAGATGCAACAGGAACATTACCAATTGGCAATGGAACTTACGGTATTTACTTCCGGGATCTATCTCACGACAATGTAGTTGGCGGTATAGCAGCCGGAGAAGGAAATGTGATTGCAAACAATGGCAGTGAAGGAGTATATTTTCAAAATTCAGGGGTGAAGAATATTTCTATCCGTGGAAACCGGATGTATTGCAACTCACAAGTTATCGGCAATGGAGGAATTGTTGTTAATGGTGGAAACCAGGGCATTCTTCCTCCTACCATAGTAATTGTTACTCCAACTTACGTATCAGGTTATGCCCTGGCGGGGTCTGAAGTGGATCTTTATTCGGTAAGTCAGTGCACAACCTGTGAAGGAGGAACTTATCTTGAAACCGTTACTGCTGATGGGTCTGGTGTTTTTATCGCCAATCTACCCATAACCGGCAAAATAACTGTTACTGCAACCGATTTAGCAGGTAACACATCAGCCTTTGCCACCTGTGAAGACAGTTCAAGCACCAATTGTCTTATATCTTCCTTTTCTGCATCTTCCGGAGAAGTTTGCAGTAATGTAAGCATCAATTTTACTGACCTGTCTATTCCCGCACCTGGTCTGTCCATCAACTCCTGGTATTGGGATTTTGGAGATGAATCATTTTCTACCGACACCAATCCATCTCATACGTATGCTGCACCAGGTACCTACACAGTACAATTGGTTGTTGGCAGTTCAACAGGATGCACGGATACTTCTGAGCAATTGATTGTGGTATCTGAAGGAATCAATACAATTATTTCTGCAGACACTTTTGGATGCCTCGGTACCCCATTGCACTTCAAAGATTCTTCCATTTCAAGTCCGGGCACTTTTATCGTTTCATGGGCTTGGGATCTTGGTGATGGCACCACTTCTTTCTTCAATGAATTTGATTACGCTTATGATACCGCCGGTTTCTTTAATGTAGTCCTATCTGTCATTAACAGTAATGGGTGCCCGGGAACCGATACCGTAGTAGTAAACATTCAGGCAGCCCCGACTCCGGATTTTTCTGTGTTGCCCCTGCTTTGCCCATTAGATACTGCGGAATTTACCGATATGTCAACAACGGGTATTGGTGATAGTGTGGTTGCATGGTATTGGAGTTTTGGAGACGGAGATACAAGTATTGTTCAAAATCCTACCCATTTGTTCTTAACTTCAGGATTCTATACGGTTACTTTAACAGTTACGAACACTTTGGGATGTGCGTCCTCAGTTTCTAAAGAAGTTGAGCTTATAGCTGGAGCAGATGCCAGTTTCACATTTACAGTTTCGGGTAACACTGTTATCTTTACCAATACCTCTGTTTTCCCCAGTGATTTTGAAGTGAAGTGGAAGTTTGGCGACGGTACCAGCAGCAACCAGGTAAGCCCTACGCATACGTTTACCACTACTGACAATTACCTGGTATGTATGATTGTTCTCGATAATACCTGTAGTCTTAATGATACTACCTGCGAAAATGTGTTTGTTATTGTAGGTGTGGATGAGATTGAAAACCTGGCCAATACAAGGGTTTATCCTAATCCCGCTACTGATCAGATTACCATTGATAACCTTCCTGCTGCTGCAGGCATTCAATCTATTCGTTTACTCAATACATTAGGTAACGAAATAGAAAGATGGACCAGTTATTCCAGCACTGATAAGTCAATCCAATTGATTTTACCTGATGTCTCCAACGGTTTATATTATCTGGAACTTCAGGCAGACGATAACATTTACATGAAGAAAGTATTTATCCTTAAACCCTAATACAGCGATCATTTAAACAAAACATACTATGAAATTCAGATTGATTTTTTGTCTCATGATTATGGTGTCCTTTCATTTTGCAAAAGCAGATGAATACACGGTTATCAATAACCAGGATAGTGGTGCAGGCTCTCTCCGACAAGCAATGGACGATGCTAATAACCATATTGGTAAAGATAAGATCACTTTTAATATTCCTGCTTCAGATGTAGCGTCGAGAACCATATCGCTGTTAACTGAATTGCCGGAATTGACAGGAGCTACAGTAATTGATGCTTCAACACAACCTACCGGTAATGTGTTTGGTATTTCTTATTCACGAATTCAGCTCACTACAGATGTAGCAGGAATGAGCCAGGCACTTTTTTTAGGAGTTGATTCCTGCGAAATCTATGGGTTGTTCATCAGGAATTTTGTATTCGGGGTGAATATTTCAGGTGCTTATTCAAAGATAGGTGCCATACAGAAAGGAAATGTCATCTACCAGTGTAGCAATGCTGCTATATCACTCCAGTTTACGCATCATGCAGCTTTGCAAGGTAACCTCATTGGGGTAGATACCATCGGTGCAATGCTCGCTGGCAGCACCGGAGACGGAATAAGGGTCATTAATTCCTATATAATAAGTATTGGAGGTAAAACTTTGCTTGCTAACAATATCATTTCAGGAAATGACAACGGCATCTATCTGGAGAATGCCACTTTCGTAGATATCAACAGCAATTATATTGGTACCAATCCGGCAGGCTTTATTGCCCAACCCAATCAATTCGGTATCTATTGCACAGGCATAAACAACAATATTGAGATTGGGGGAGATTCGCTCTTTGAAAGTAATTTAATCTCCGGAAATATTAATGCAGGCATTTATGGGGTGGTCTCTAATTCAGCGATCAAGGGAAATGTGATTGGACTTGATATAGCGGGAGCAGCTCTTGGTAATGGTACCTATGGCATCTATTTCACATTCGGAGCCTATGATAACGTGATTGGAGGTCCTTCCCTGCAAGCCAATACCATTGCGAAAAACGGAAGCGAAGCTATCGCATTTCAAAATGCTACCTGCGTGCGTAATAATATCACAAGAAATAACATCTACTGTAATTCAACCGTTTCGGGAACTGGTGGTATAAAACTGAACAATGGAAATACGAGCATTGCGGCGCCACAGATAACACTTGTAACCAATGCAGGGTTAGGAGGAACAACCATTCCTAATGGCGTGGTGGAAATCTTCACCAATGATTCGTGCGTTTGGTGCGAAGGAAGTAGTTACATCGGGAATGTTACTGCTAATGCAAACGGCGTATTTACCTATACCGGTACTATCTCAGGATCGGTTACCGGAACAGTTACTGATGAAGAAGGCAATACATCAGAATTTTCGGTTTGTGCAGATTCAAGCACACAGGCTTGCATCGTTGCCGGATTTACCTCTTCCGGATTCTTTTGCCTGAATGAAACTATTTCCTTCATCGATCAAACTGTTACAGAACCATCAAGTGATCTTTCTTCATGGATGTGGAATTTTGGTGATGGCGGCACTTCGGTACAACCATCTCCTACCCATGTTTTTTCATCTGCGGATACTTTCAACGTACAGCTGATTGCAGCGAATTCGAACGGATGTATCGATACCATTATCCAAACTATTGTAATCAATGAATTACCTGTTGCAGCTTTTAATGTAATTCCGGCATCCTGTGTAAACAGCGTTGTTCACTTTGATGATCAGTCTACGACTGCATCGGGAGGTGTCATTACGCAAAGGAACTGGACCTTCGGTGATGGTGAAAATTCTACTGCAGAAAATCCAGCCCATACTTACACATCTCCGGGCATTTATACAGTCATTCTTAAAGTGACCAATACTTTTGGGTGTACGGATGAGCAGTCAACCAATATTGTTATTGCACCGAATGCTAATGCATCTTTCACCAGCACTGCCACAGGATTGATTGTGAATTTCACCAACACTTCTTCTTTTAATGGCCCTCACTCTTCTGCCTGGGATTTTGGCGATGGTAATACCAGCACCCTTGATAATACGATCAATGCCTATTCAAGTGCAGGTACCTACCTTGTTTGCCTGACCATTTATGATTCACTTTGCGACAATGAAAGCACTTTCTGTGATACTCTGGAAATAGTTACAGGTATCCATGATCCGGCATTAGATGTATCAATTACTATTTATCCTAACCCTGTTAGTGATTACATAACAATAAACACTGGAAATATTGAGATAAAGGTCATTCACCTGTCTACAATTATTGGAGAAAACGTGATCTCAATGGGGAATATGCCTTCGCAACAGGGTTCAATTACCATTGCATTGCCCACACTTGCCTCCGGAATTTATTTGCTCTATCTTGAAACAGATAAGGGAGTGATTACGAAAAAAATAGCGATCGAATAATTGAAATAATCTCTCAGACGTATAAAATGAGGTTGTCTCAAAAGTCTTGAAGTCGTGCTGAACTTGTTTCAGGATCTGTTCCTCGAAGAGGGCAGATGCCGAAATAAATTCGGCATGACGGCTCCTCCGAACATTTTGAGACAGCCTCATTTTTTTTGTGAAAACAGAAACCTGAGTATCGAGAAAGACGTAAAGTTCGCGAAGGATTTCAAAGGCCTTTTTTCCTAAGCTCTCACGGAATCTTAGCTTTCTATGGGAGGTCTATAAATTGTAGTACACCTGATTTTTCGGTAGTGTATTCTTTGTTTCATTTTGAAACAGTATTTTTTTATCCAGTGATTAGAAATCACTGGCAATAGATAACTGCTGGGTTATCTATTGCACCCGATTTTAATCGGCTGCTCCTTTCTTAAACGGAGGCCAATCTTTCAATGCCCCTTTCTTTATCAATTCCTACCAGTATCTTTGCGACTTAACCGATAACCACCCATAAAACCAATGGAAGGAACAAAAATTACCATGAGCCGTGGGACGCTGAAAGTCCCGAATGATCCCATTATCCCATTTATAGAAGGTGACGGCACCGGCCCAGACATTTGGCGGGCGTCAGTGCGGGTAATGGATGCTGCCGTTGAAAAGGCATACAAAGGCAAGAAGAAAATTCACTGGAAAGAAGTATTAGCCGGCGAAAAAGCCTTTAATCAAACCGGTAGCTGGCTGCCAGATGCCACTCTCGATGCCTTTAGGGAATACCTCGTAGGAATTAAAGGTCCATTGACCACACCTATTGGCGGGGGCATACGGTCTCTTAATGTAGCGTTGCGCCAGATACTTGATT
>JBDSEW010000429.1:0-6547 GCA_039919825.1 Chitinophagales bacterium
TCATTACCCACCAATGAATGGTGGAGCAGCACATCGCTGATTACGGAGTCGCTGCCAATGATGGAATCTTTCAGGATAGAGGAAGTAATCGTGGTGTTTTCGCCGATGGTGACATTGGGTCCAATAATGCATTTGGTAAGTTTACAGTTGTCGGCGATGCTGACCGGGTCGATGATGATAGAGTTTTCGTAATGCAGATTCGCGGCCAGCGCGTGTCCCATTTTTTTCAGCAGGATGGCATTGGTTTCCAGCAGTGTTTCTTTTCGGCCGCAGTCGAACCAGTTATTTACTTTATAGCCTTTGAACACAATTCCCTTTTCGATCATCCGCATCAGCGCATCAGTGAGCTGAATCTCTCCGCGGGTAACCACATTATTTTTAATGTTGTAATCCAGTGCTTCAAACAATGCAGCGGATTCATTGATCTTATACAATCCAACCAGGGCAAGATTTGATTTAGGTATTTGTGGTTTTTCTATCAGGCGATTGATAAGACCACCTTTTTCATCCATTTCCACCACTCCAAAAGTTCTTGGGTCATCTACCTTTTTTACACACAGTAATGAAGTAGGTGCGGCAATAATCTCTTTCATGTTCAAATCAAAAACACTGTCGCCGAGTGCAATAAATACAGGTTCATTTTGTTGCACCAGGTTGCGCGCATGCCAGATCGCATGGCCAATACCTTCCCTTGATGGCTGGTCCACAAAGTTTGCATGGATCTTCGGATATTTTTTCTCTACAAAGTCGCGGATCTTATCGCCGAGGTAACCAATAATGAAAATATAATCTGTTATACCTGCTTCAATCATTTCATCTATGATAAAGGCGAGTATCGGTTTTCCTGCAATCGGAATAAGTGCTTTAGGTTGCGTATAAGTATGCGGACGAAGTTTTGTTCCTGTACCTGCTACAGGGATAATGGCCTTCATTGAGTTGGGTTTGGAGGCCAAAATACAATAAAGTATCCTTAATTAATTACGAAGGCTGAATCGGGAAAGAACTACAAACGATGAAGGATGAATTATGACAATCTGCCTTTCAGAAAAGTATCGTATCACTCCATGCCGTATCACTTCATCACAACATCTGTGTTTCATGGCACATCATTTCTTCACTTTAAATTCATCACACTCACCACCGGATAATGATCAGAATGGTTTTCGCAAATAGTTTGGTAGCTGCTGATTTCAAAATGGTCATCAGCAAAAATGTAATCGATACGGTAGATTTTTGGAAACCCGGAATAAGTGGGGCCAATTCCCCATCCTGCTTTTAAGAAGGCATCCTGTAAATGATCCGACAAAGTATGATAGGCGAATGATGCAGGTGCATCATTAAAGTCACCACATACAATTACGGGATAAGGACTTCCCCCGATCTGATTTTCAATTTTCAAAGCCTGTTCTCCGCGATAGATGAAAGCTTTTTTCAGTTTGGAAATAATTTCCCTGGTTGGTTTCACCTGCACGTCCTGGTTTTCTGAAATATCATCGAGGTATTCATGATCCTTTTTAGAAAGATATACTGATTGCAAATGAATATTAAAAACACGAACCACCGAAGAATCAATTTTTATATCTGCATAGCTGCAGGAGTTTTGGGTTTGGTTATCGAATTGTACCGAGCCATGATCTGTTACAGGGTAGTGGCTGAAAATGGCAGTGCCCCAGGACCGTCCCTTTTTACCGGACTTTTTTTCGAAATGGAAATAAGGTAATCCGGCTTCAGCAGCAAGCGATTTTATGGTTTGAAATTTTCCCGTATCTGCGTTATAAAATTCCTGCAGGCATACGATGTCAGCGTCAGCCTTTTTAATCATTTCAATAATTCCCTCCAACGCATTGGATTCTTTACTCCAGTGATAGACGTCGAAATTGCGCACATTGTAACTCATCACACGAATACCCGAAACAGATTTTACTTTATTGGCCGCTGGAAAGTTGAAAGAGCAATAAATTCTTAATACCGGCAAAGTAATAAGAATAGCTATCAGCGAAATAACTGTAATCTTCAGGCGAACTACTACCCACAGGAAGAGAAAAAAAATATTGATGGTGAGAAATAACAGGTAGAACAATCCAAAAAAAGAAAGGAACCACCATTCTGTAGGGTTTAGATAGATGCTCCACCCGCTTGCCACCAGTGAAAGTGCAGCAAGTACATTCGTGAATACAAAAATTTTTTTTAGAAAGGCCAAGCCGGCAGGTGTTTTTTATTAAGGTGGAGTCAGGGTCAGGGTTCTTCTTTGCTGACAAGAAACAAAAATTCTTTTTCTTCTTTTGTCAGTGATTCATATCCTGATAAGGCGATTTTATCAAGAATGCCATCTAACTTTTCCTGCCGGGAAGGTTGCGGTGCAGACTTGCGCGGAGCCGGTTTTTTAACTTTTTCCCCGGTGCGGTAAGAAACTTTTAACGGCGGCCGCTCTTTGAACAGGTTGGTGACCTGATCGAAGCACCAGTTTATACCGGTAGAAAGATCTCTTCCCTGTTGCATTTGCCGGATGAAAATAAATCCGAATAAGGCTCCACCCAGATGTGCAATGTGTCCGCCGGCATTGGATGATGGAATACTGATGAAATCAAGCACTACCGTAACTAAGGCAATCCATTTTATTTTCACCGGTCCGAAAAACAGGAGGAATAACGAATAGTCGGGAACCAAAGTGGCCGTTGCTACCATGATTGCCATCACGCTGGCAGATGCACCCCAGGCCCTTGCTTCAGGCACTGCAGCATTAAATACAGGAAAAAGCTGGTAGCTGATGATAAATAAAAAAATACCCGACAGTCCGCCCAATAAGTAAAGCGGCAGAATCTTGCGATTGCCCATAAATTCTGTAAGAATTCTGCCAAACCAATACAGCACCAGCATGTTAAAAAGAAGGTGCAGGATTTCCCCTTGCGTAAACAGGCTGGTGATCAGCGTCCAGGGTTGACGCAGCAACTGAACAAGGTCTGAAGGAACTCCGAGAAAATCTTTGTAGTAATAAACATCCAGACCATTTCCCGATAGCCAGAAAACCAATTTTATAATATTAATTAACAGGAAGACAATTACGTTTATTGCAATCAATTGCGTCACCATCCGGTCGCTTCGCAACAGTGTTTGCCGTAATTCCCGCCAAAGGGTATTGTTACTCATCAAAAGAAATTTTTCCGGTCCGTTTTATTCCACAAACGAATCAGGATAAACCCAAACAACATACCACCAAGGTGAGCAAAGTGTGCAATGCCGCTTTGTGTTCCTGATACACCTGCATACAATTCAAATAAACCGTAAAAAATTACAAAATATTTTGCTTTTATGGGAATGGGTGGAAACAAAAGGTACAAATACGTATTAGGAAATAGCATTCCAAATCCAAGCAACACCCCAAATACTGCTCCCGATGCACCTACAATGGGAATATCGGCCAGTATGCTCAGGAAACTGCTTGCCATTTCACCCGATTGACTGACAAACGCAGGATCTAAAGGTTGTTGCTTCCATTGATTGATAAATTGATCAATCGTATTCATGTTAAGCAGGTAATCATATTTTTCTGCAAGGGTAGCAAATTCAGGTATCCCCGGATGTGCGAGATAACCATTTATTGCATCCTGCATGTTTGAATATTCAAACCAGGTAACTCCGAGATGCATAAGGGCTCCACCAAGGCCACAGATGAGATAAAAGATCAGGAACCGTTTAGGGCCCCAGTGGTTTTCAAGTGCACTGCCAAACATCCACAGGGCAAACATATTGGAAAAGATATGCATCAGTCCACCATGCATAAACATATGTGTTACTAATTGATAGGGCCTGAATTCTGCGGAAGTAAAAAAATGAAGACCGAGTA
The DNA here is from genome assembly GCA_039919825.1 of Chitinophagales bacterium. GTDB lineage: Bacteria > Bacteroidota > Bacteroidia > Chitinophagales > UBA10324 > JACCZZ01. The sequence continues at coordinate 3,845 of JBDSEW010000429.1, forward strand.
TGTTAACCAGGTCGGTGTTGTAACTGCTTTGCAAAACAATGGTTGCTAAAAACAGCAGTCCATTCAGTATGAGCAGGTTTTTTATTACAGGAGGAAGTATTTGAAAACGTTGCATGTGCTTCTGTTGTCCTTTTCACGGAAGTAATGGGCGAAAATAGAAAATGGTTTGTAGGAACGGTGCGTCAATTTTGCAGTTGGCAATATGCAATTGCCAAAGAAAGCCTTAAACCTTAGTTAATAGTTTATAGTTCTCATGCGCCTTTCTGAAAAAGTTTTTCAATGTCATTCAAATCAAAAGTTATAACGGTGTGTCGCCCATCAGGGGTAAAGTAGGGTGCTTCACATGCAAAGAGCTGGTCGGTGATGTTGCGCATTTCTTTTTCTGTTAGCGATTCACCATTTTTTATGGCCGCTTTTTTTGCCATAGATAATGCCAGCTGATTGCGTTTGTTCAGTTTTACATTCGACTGGCTTTGTTTGAACTCATCAAGAATGCTTTCAATCAGCTCTTTGTGATCGCCATCGCGGATATCAGAAGGAATTCCGTGCACCACAAAAGAACTGCCTCCGAATTCCTGTATGTCGAAGCCCAAACCGGTAAATTCAGGTAACAGCTGTCGCAACAATTCTACATCAACCGGAGCAATGTGAAGTGTTTCAGGAAAAAGCTGTTGCTGTGTGCTGAGGTTGTTGAGCTCGAGTCCTTTCATGTATTTTTCAAACAGGATGCGCTCATGGGCCGACTGCTGATCAATCATTATGAAACCGGATTTTATTTGAGAAACAATGTATCGGCTGTGCAATTGAAAGGGTGAAGATTGCTTTTCAGAAAAATCTTCGATCGCTGACTGCCGGTCGTTATTGTCTTTTCCCCACTCACTTGGAACCGTTAAGGTTTGCTGATCCTGTTTTCGCGCAATGTCAAAAAGCTGCTCCCAGTTTTTTACATTTTGTGAAGGTGAAAAATCCTTCGGCCTGTTCACAATTTTTTCATAACCGGGAAAATTTTGCAGCTCCTGTATTCGTGGCAGGGCAGGTGTGGAGAATGCGCTCATCTTATCGAAGGCTGTTTCGCGATCGAAGTCGAGGGTAGGAGTGATCGAATATTTCGAAAGGCCTCTTTTTGCAGCTGCATTCACAAAAGCGTAGACGATACGGTCATCTTCAAATTTTATCTCTTGTTTGGTTGGATGCACGTTGATGTCGATACGGGAAGGATCGATGTCAATGAACATGACATAGAGGGGAAAAGAATCTTTCTGCAGTAACTGATCATAGGCGCCTACTACAGCGTGGTTGAGGTAATTGTTTTTAATGAATCGGCGATTCACGAAGAAGAACTGTTCCCCGCGTGTTCGCTTTGCAGTATCCGGCTTTCCAATGAATCCAAAGATGTTCACGATGTTGGTTTGCTCTTCTACTGGAACCAACCGTTCATTGTATTGATTGCCGAAAACATTCACGATACGCTGGCGGAGATTTCCAGGCGGCAGGTGAAATACCTGCATGCCATTGTGGTGCATTTCAAAGTGAATCTCCGGGTTAGCTAATGCGATGCGTTGAAATTCATCGATAATGTGCCTGGTCTCCACGGTATTCGCTTTCAGGAAATTTCTGCGGGCCGGCACATTGTAAAACAAATTTTTGATGGCTATGGAAGTGCCATCTGCCACCTGTGCAGGTTCATGTTTTTTAATTTCTGAACCTTCAATTTCCAGTATTGTTCCGAGCTGATCTTCACGCCGTTTTGATTTGAGTTCCACCTGTGAAATGGCCGCGATAGATGCCATGGCTTCTCCCCTGAATCCCATTGTACGGATAGCAAACAGGTCATCGATGGTAGCGATTTTGGAAGTAGCGTGCCGCTCGAAACACATCCGTGCATCCGTTTCTGACATGCCGCAGCCATTGTCTATCACCTGCACCAGTTGCTTGCCTGCATCCTTTACAATCAGCTTAATAGAGGTGGCACCCGAATCCAGCGAGTTCTCCATCAATTCCTTCACAGCAGAAGCCGGGCGCTGAATGACTTCACCGGCGGCAATCTGGTTGGCAATGGAATCGGGAAGCTGGTGGATGATATCGGGCATGGAAAAAAGGCGGATTTCAGATTTTGGATTGCGAATTTCGGTTTAAAATTTCAGACGGAAGAATGAAGGTGATAAAATTGCATGGTTGAGCTGAAAAAGCAATTTAAAACTATAGACAGGTGTACGACAAATCTAAATTGTGAGCAACGCGACTCCAACCGGGAAGTGAAGTTTATTTAGCGCCAAAAGGCCAAGGCGCTAAGAAGGTTATGGAGGGTCAACATTGTTTTTGTTTTTTTTGGCGCCTTAGTGTCTTGGCGCTTATTTTATTTTACGGTCAAGAATCACAAATTGTCGTACACCCCTATAGATTGATTTTTTTTCTCCATAGAAAACTTGCATCCCCATAACTTAAAAAACGAAAGCCGTGCTCCAATGCATACTCATACACTTTTCGCCAGTCATTGCCTATAAATGCAGCTATCAAAAGCAGCAGGGTGCTGTTCGGTAAATGAAAATTGGTAATCAGGCCATCCACTATCTTAAATTGATAACCCGGAGCAATGATCAGCTTTGTTTCAGCCGTCAGTTGATTCAGTTTTTTCTTTTCAAGGTATTCTAAGATGGCGTTGAGGGAACGGTGAATGGTGAATGGTGAATGGTGAATAGTGAA
>JBDSEW010000440.1:0-2888 GCA_039919825.1 Chitinophagales bacterium
AGGTCACCATCATTGTCGAAATCAATCCAGCTCCATTGTTGTCCGTCACGTGCTTGCGTAAGCTGAGATTGAATATCTTTCCTAAAATAGCCAATGCCACTTTCTGATAAATAATTTTTGTAAAGAAAATCCGGCTCCACAGTGCCATCTACTGGCCCACTCCCAATAAACAGGTCTATGTCTCCGTCATCATCATAATCGGACCAGGAGGCTATGGTATAAGGTCCGGGCTCCTGGCAGACAATAGAGGTATCCAGGCGTTCGAATGTTCCGTTCGCGAGATTGTGGAGGAATTTATTGTTATCGGTGACACCTATAAAGTTAAGTGGTGCAGCAAGTATCACATCAGTAAATGCATCATTGTCATAATCACCCCATGCGCAACTCCATGCACGCAGAGCAAGACTGTCGGCTAATGGTCCGCTCAGGTTCCTTGTGAAAGTGCCATCGCCATTGTTATCAAAGAGCGACGACCCGCGAGAATTTCCGCCGGAGATAAAACAATCAAGATCACCATCATTGTCGTAGTCAGCCCAACTGTTACCAAGGCCTGCAGAAGTATTGAGTCCGCTGTTGGTGACTTTGGTAAAATTTCCATTACCCTCATTATGATACAATGCCTTTTTCACGACAAAGAGATCCAGCTTTCCATCGTTATCATAATCGATCCAGCTTGCACCCTGGTAAAAATTTTCAGGCGTATCACTGAATATGGGATTGTCAGGATCAGTGATTTTGGAGAAGGGTTGTGCGAATGAAAATTGTGTCATCAGGAAGCAGGGGAGAAGGAGGAAAAAGTTTTTCATGAGTACAGAAGGTTAGGTTGAAGAAATTAATAACCCCAAAATATCTTCTGTAAAGGGTGAAAAGGTTCTCTCCGATAATATTTGACCTGTTTTCAGGATTTTGGACTATAAAACCTTGCCTTTAGTTCACCAATACCTTTTGCTGGTACTTTTTATATTCAGTTGGAGACATGCCGGTATATTTTTTAAAGGAAGCATTGAAGGTGGCTTTGTTTTGAAATCCTGCATCAAAAGCAATGCTCAGGATTTTTTCCTGTTCATATTCTGGAGACAACAATAATCTTTTGGCTTCATTAATACGGTAGGAATTGATGAAATCAGCATAATTCTGATTCAGGTTTTCATTGATGATCTGCGAAAGGTGGTGAGAAGAAACTCCCACCTTTTCTGCCATGTGCTGAATCTTGAGGTTACTGTCGAGGTAAGGCTTTTCTACTTCCATTACCTGCATCAATTTATCAAGATGCGCTTTTGCCTGTTCTTCTTTAAGTGAGGAACGGGCATACTTGACTTCATGTTTCTTCCCATTATCTGCAGGAGATCCACTGAAAATCTCCGGTTGCCTGAAACCCAAATAACCGACCGTATAAATAAAGACGGTCATGGAAAATGAAATCAGATAATCATATTCTACCCTGATCAATCCTGTCCACGCTAATGTCCAGTAGCTTAAAACGGCAACGGTGAAACCTGCATATAACCATGCTACTTTTTTCAACCAGCTTTGCTTAAGGTATTCTTCCTTTAATGCGTACTTATTGAGTTGCTCATGGTCTTTACGGACGAAAAGGAATATGGCAATACCATAAACTACCAGGCTCGCATTCTGCAGGATGGTAAATGCAAGAAGTGTGGAATCAACCAGTTGTCCATGCGCAAAGAAATGTTCGAGCAACCAATCAATTCGTCCAAAAATATTTCTGATAATAAATGGTAGTACGAATACAAGCTGCACAATGGCCGGGATCAGATGCAGGAAATATTTTTTTGGTGACCGGCCATGTTGAAGTGTTTGCAGGTATAAATAAATAAGGGGTCCATATAGAAATGTAAAGGGTTCTACCCAAAAATTCATCCACCTGTACTTTGCAGCATATCCACTCCAATAAGCAACGTAGTACATCATCATTACTGAAAAAAGGAACAGAATGATGGAAAGTATTTTATTGGCCTGCTTATTTCCCTTTTTATGTAAGAATAGGAGTATGGAAAGAAACAATCCCTGTACGGATGCGAAAAGGAACAGCGTCGTCCATTTATCTAGCGAAGCTTCAACCATTCTTTGTAAAAATGAACATGATAAATACCGGTTTTTAAAGCGGATGTAAAAGAATGATTGTCATAAATTGGTCATTGATTCTGCAGCAGCAACAATATATAGATGTGAAGAAGAAAAAATTAGTTGCAACAGCAGCTAACTCAGAAAAGGACTTTAATCACCGGCGGTTTTATTCGTTGCCCAATAGCTGTTTCATTTATGAGTATTGTAGTAGTTTGTGCCGGAATTCAAACTATAAAACTTAACCATGATCATTGAAAACCGAATGGTGGTCACTTTAAATTACCGCCTCACCGTAAATGAAAACGGAAGCGAAGTAGAAGTAGAGAAAACTACAGTTGAAAAACCTTTTGTATTCCTGTACGGTGCCGGACAGTTACTTCCGGACTTTGAAAGTAATCTCTCCGGCAAGGCACCAGGCGATGTATTTGACTTTCACATCAGCGCTGAAAACGGATATGGATTGAGTGATGCGCAAAACATTGTACCCATTCCCATTACCGTATTTGCCGCTGCTGATGGAAAACCGGATACAGAACTGTTGAAGGTTGACAACATATTGCCCATGTCTGACAACTCCGGAAATAAATACCAGGGCCGTGTTAAAGAAGTAACTGAAGAACAGGTGATCATGGATTTTAATCATCCGCTCTCCGACAAAGAGTTGCATTTTAAAGGCGAAGTGGTGGAGGTGCGGCTGGCTACAATGGAAGAGTTACAGCACGGACATGTGCACGGACCTGGCGGACACCATCATTAGCAAGAAAAAATGCTCCTGCTATTCACGGTTACTGACTTAAGCC
>JBDSEW010000470.1:0-5112 GCA_039919825.1 Chitinophagales bacterium
AGTTCTTAGTGCAACTGTAGCAGTTTATCCCAACCCTGCCGAAAACGCTACCACCTTATCAATTATTACTCAACGGTCCGGAGAAAAAACAGAGATAAGATTGTATGACCTATTGGGTAATCTGCTATGGTCTAATTCAATCAAATTGCCTGCAGGTCTTTACCACCAGGACATAGATTTAAAAGAGTATTCACCAGGTATATATTTTATTGAAGTAAAGAATGGAGATCAATCGATAGTCAACAAATTGGAGAAGCTATAGAATAATAAAATTAATTTATGGGGAGTGCATGAGGGAGGAAGGGGGTTCCTCCCTCATTATTTTAATCTGTGTTTTCCATCTCTTGTAATCATAGATGGCACTTGCAATTTTTCTTTTATAGTTTTTACACAACGGTCATATTTCCACCCTAAGCCGGGTAAATGAAGGAGCCATCTTTTCCGGTTCATTTCCGGTATCTATTACATCAGCAACTAAGGTGGCGCGTGAGCTGTCTGATGAACCGCTGTAAGTGCTAAATAGGCATAAAAAAATCAGGAAACAGGAAGAAGGATAGTAAACGTTGTTCCCTGATCAGGTTGGCTTGATACGCTTATTTAACCCCTGTGATTCTCTACAATTTTTTTGCAGAGAGCCAAACCTATTCCGCTACCGTGTTTAGTATTATTAAGTCGGTGGAATAATTTAAAGACCTTGGTCAGCATAGGCTGTCTCAAGGCCGATGCCGTTATCCTTGAAAGTTATTTTTATATAGTGGTGATCATGGTCTAACGACGGCTATCCATTTAAATCCTCAAATAGAATATTTTCCCATTTAATCTCAATAACAGGACGGTTGTTATTAAATTTGATTGCATTACAAATGATATTCGAAAATAACTGATGCAGCTGAATTGGTTTACCCAGCACCTTTATTCCAGTTGAGAATATTTCCCTCTTCAATAACAGGATGGCATAATCTTCCACCTCTTCAATCATTTTATGAATTCGATCTTCACTCTCTTTTAAAGTCTGCATCCTTTCTTCTATTAATTTCTCCAACGATCCGCTTAACTGTCTTGTATTTATTTTCGCTTTCGCGAATTGCCTGTTCCCCTGATTTTTTTTCGGATATGTCAACAAGCATATTAATGGCTCCTGTCATTTTTCCATTGCCATTAAAAATAGGTTGGGGATGAGATAATACATTTATCCAGATGCCCTCAGGTGACTCAATCACATTTCAGCTCCTTTAACGGCGCAGCCTTCCTGGTTGGCAAAAGGTATTTTTTATTCGCTGGCCTTTCCCTGGGATTTGGTAGAAAAAGAGTAATTCATACACCCTTTTGTGGAAACGATTCAAGACAATACCTATCAAATAATTATCAGATGATTTTTTATTTTCTGCTATTCTTTAAAACCAGGCCTTCTGCCCCCGGTATGTTCAAACGTTTTGTTGCCAGTGGACTGAAGCAATTTACCAACTCTTAAACAAATGCATAAAGAACTATGGCTGAAATATATTAGATTTATCGATGGAAAATTCAGGGGGAGATTTACTACTTGCAGACGATGATCCTGACGATTGTTCCCTTTTTCAGGATGCTCTTGCAGAATTATCTATTGAAAGACCTTTAATAATCGTCCATAATGGGGAAGAACTGATGGTTCATTTATACAACTCCAATCAATTTCCTGATATAATTTTTCTAGATTTGAATATGCCGGGAAAAAATGGATTTGAATGTCTTAAGGAAATTAAGATGGATCGAACGCTCAGGGAGATTCCTGTAATAATTATTTCGACTTCCTCTGAACAGAATGTAATTGACCAACTTTATTCTTCAGGAGCTCAATTTTATATCAGAAAGCCAAATGAGTTTTCACACCTCAAAAACCTGATTGCGAATGCAATTCAGCGTGTTGAAAAGCCCATCCTTTCCTCAAGGTCGAATTTTATTATTTTACCCTGATGCTTTTTTCAGTGAGGAATTTATTTCCCATAAAGAAATTAATTCTACAAAAAATTATAGTAGTAATTTGTGTTCAGTGTGCTGTTACTGTGAATGCTTTATCTGAATGTGATGGCATGATTTTTTGATGGAGGAATCTAAATCAACGAAGACATTTCATAATGCTGATAAAGTCCCCCGTCATTTGAATAAAGTAATCAGTTACTTAAACACCCTGAGGTGTTTCGCATTTAACAGTACGGGTGAATCGGTAAATTGAAATGTCTTTGTTTTTTAATCACTACATTTCAGATCTAAACTGATTTAGGATTTTCATTAACGCAAATACAGGCGGGAATTTATTAGGTATATAAAACCAGGGAAATTTTTTTTCAAATAGCCAGTTTAATAATTAAGAGTAGCAAATAGGGAGGTTAAGAAAGTGACGATCATGCATGAAAGATAAAATCATATTGCCGTTTTACGCGAAGATTACTACCATTCTCTTTGGGTTGGTAGTATTTACCTTTATACTCTATGTAGGGAGAGATATTCTTGTTCCGCTGATCTATGCCACCATCTTTGCAATTCTCCTGAATCCGTTGGTAAATTTCCTGGATTCAAAGGGTGTAAACCGCATATTGGCTATTTTTATTTCGCTGTTGTTTGGAATGCTTTGCGCAGGACTGGTAATGTATTTTGTCAGTTCACAGATCAGCAGGTTCAGCTCGGAATTTCCGCAGTTAAAAGAAAAATTCAACATCTTTTTTTCAGAGATCATTAGATGGGTGTCAGGTACTTTTAATATCAGTAAGAGTACAATTGATCAATGGGTAACCGACACCCGTACCGGCATTGTGGAGAATAGTCAGGCAGTACTTGGAAAGACGCTGCTAACACTGAGTGGCATCCTGGTGCTGGTTTTTTTGTTGCCTGTCTATATTTTCATGATCCTGTTCTATAAAACGCTGGTGCTTCAATTCATTCATAAGATATTCGATCGCACGCACCATGATAAGGTAGCAGATGTGTTAATGGAGTCAAAAGGTTTGATTCAAAATTACCTAATAGGTCTGCTAATTGAATCAGCGATTGTTGCTGCGCTGAATTCCACTGCACTGATTATTCTTGGAATTAAATATGCTATACTGATTGGTATTATCAGTGCACTGCTCAACATTATCCCGTACATAGGTGGTTTGATCAGCATTTCTCTGGCAATGATTATGGCTTTGATAACCAAGTCACCATCTTATGTGCTCTTTGTGTTTTTGGCTTATATTATTATTCAATTCCTTGACAATAATTTCCTGGTGCCAAAAATTGTAGCATCAAAAGTTAAGATCAATGCATTGGTATCAATTGTGGTGGTGCTTATCGGCAATGCTATATGGGGAATTCCGGGAATGTTTTTATCCATTCCATTAACAGCGATAATAAAAGTGATCTTTGACAGAATAGAACCGCTGAAGCCCTGGGGCTTTTTACTGGGAGATAATATGCCAGCGCCCGGGCAAATGATTTTTAATTTCAAAAGAAAACAGCGTAAAACTGCGGCTGATAAAGCTTAGTGAACCTCAATAGAGTTGCTGATCTAACTCATCATCGGAAAGAATTAAATTCCAACCGGATAATCCTTGCCATCTCCACTTTTGTCATTTTATTTTCCTGGCAATAGCTTTCAATAGTTGTGTTTTCACAAAGTAAGTTGTGTAGCAGGGGTGCGCTTTCAAATTGTTTCAGGTTGAAATTACTTTTGGGGTTGGCCTTAAGGTTTTCCCGAGCTGATTGAATAAGCAATTTGAAAAGCGTTATACAAATGCATTCAGGATCTCCTGTATAAAAATTTGTAGCGTTGAACTTTTGAAAGGTGCTGATTAATATTTGTTCTGCTGCTGCTTCAGTGGTTGCGAGTTCGAGCGCAATGCCATATACCATAGCATTATATTTCTCATACACGTTTTCGAATGTTAGGTCAGAAGCAGCTTGAATATTGGATTGCATTTAGATTACAAATATCAAAAATGTGACCACATCCAGAAAGTGTTTTATATCAGGAGATAAGTATGTATTGACTAAGGGTGGGAGTCAGCTAGGGATTATTGTTACCTGTTTGAGGTATTTATGCCCCTTGAATCCATAATATTGACTTCACGTATTACGGTTGCTTCGTTGATTCTTAATGTTCTGTGAAAATCAGCAATGCCTTCTAAAAAATTCACTTTACTGAAAGGGAGCTGTTAAAAAAAATGTGCGCGGAAAACACGCACACATTCCTTAACTGGTTCATTACCTGATAGCCCGACCTAATAATTTTTTAAGAGTGTTTAAGCAGGCACTTTACTGATATTCTCCCGATCCCAGAATCGGTGCATTGCAATAGCCTTTATGAATTCTTTTGTAATTTTTCCAGGTTCTGCTTTTTGCGAAATGATGATACCTTGTTTCGCAAGACTTTTCTCTTCCTGCATTATTTTTTCACCTGCAGAAGACGATTTTAGTAATTCAAACCCTTCATTTTCCACAGCAATGGCTTTACAGTGTTTGAATACTTCATTGATAAAGTGAATAGCATCAGGTTCCTTCAAAAGGGCGGATACATTTTTCGCTCCACCGGGTAAGTATAAAGCGTCGAAGAGAACAGAAGAAGCTGTTAAAAAACTTTGATCCGCTTTTATTGCACTGCCCTTATCACCGGTTACATCACCAAGTTTTGGTGCAATAATTTTTACCTGACCTCCGGCGGCCACTACTGCATTTTTCATTTGCAAAAGCCCTTTTTCATCTACGCCATCTGCAGCAAGTATAGCAATCTGCCTTGTTTTAATGGTGGTTTTAATGGTATTTGCCATCGAGAGAGCCCCTGATTTCTCTACAGCCTGTTGTACATATTTGGGCTGAAATTTTTTAGGATCACCATCTGCCGGTACGCTGTGGTTAAGAGGTTGCTGTGGTGCCCTGGGAACTTTCATTCCAAGGCCATCAGCCACACGTGTCGCCAATATTTTATCTACCTGGGATAGTAAACCCACCATTCTTTCTCTTATTTCTACCCTTTCTACCTTTCCCAATTCAAAACGTAAAGCGTTTACAAGATGATTTTTTTCTGCTTCAGACTGACTGTTGAAAAAAAGTGTGGCCTGACTGAAATGGTCAAAAAAGCTTTTGCTTCTCTTTCTT
>JBDSEW010000049.1:0-9902 GCA_039919825.1 Chitinophagales bacterium
CTATCTGGATTTTTTCTTCCTTTATCCTGCTGGTGGTTACCTTCTTTTTTGTGTACACCATTTTTATCATCCTCCGGCAATTCCGGCTCGTGGAAATGCAAAAAGATTTTGTAAACAACATGGCCCATGAATTCAAGACACCGATCTCCACCATCACCATTTCTGCTGAAACGCTCAGCAATCCTGATATCATTCATAAGCCGGAGCGGCTTCACAGTTACGTGAACATTATTAAAAATGAAACCAACCGATTGCGCAACCAGGTCGATAAGCTACTGCAGATCGCAAAAATGGAAAGTGATAAGATCGACTTGCATGAAGAGGAAATCAACTTGCATGAACTGATCCTTGAATTGATTCCAAACCTGAATATCAAGATCGACGAGTTGCAGGGCAACATTAACCTGCGGCTCGATGCAAAACACTGCTATATTTTAGCAGACCGGGTTCACCTTGTCAATATATTATATAACCTGGTGGACAATGCCATCAAATACACGGAGCATGCACCCATCATTGAAATTCATACCTGGACGGAGGCAACCGATCTTTGCCTGTCAATAAAAGACAATGGAATTGGCATAGCAGAAGAGCACCGCAAAAAAATTTTCGACAAATTTTTTCGTGTTCCTACCGGCAATATTCACAACGTGAAAGGCTTCGGTCTTGGATTGCACTACCTTAAGTTAGTGGTAACTGCACACAAATGGAAAATAAAATTAGAGAGCGAAAAAAATAAAGGAAGTACCTTCATCATCACTATTCCCTGGCTAAAAAAAGAAACTGTAAATGGCGACAATTAAAGCCACCATACTATTGGTGGAAGACGATATGAACCTGGCTTTTGTAACAAAGGATAACCTGGAGAACAAAGGCTATACTGTTCAGCATTGCACCGATGGTGTTTCCTGCTTCGAGCTGTTTAAAAAGGAACAGTTTGATCTCTGCCTGCTCGATGTGATGCTGCCGAAGATGGATGGCCTTTCACTGGCTGAAAAAATCCGTGAAAAGGACAAGAACGTTCCCATTATTTTTGTAACCGCCAAGTCGATGCTGGAAGATAAGATCGCCGGTTTCAAAGTAGGTGGCGACGACTACATTTCTAAACCATTCAGCATTGATGAATTACTGTTTAAAATCGAAGTCTTTCTGAAGCGCAGTAAGGTATTCACCACTACGGATACATCTCAAATGAAGTTCACCATTGGTAAATATGCATTCGACTTTGCAAACCTTACCCTTAGCCTCAATGGTACTGAAAGCACCCTTACACTTCGTGAAGCGGAAGTGCTGCGCTTCTTGGCCATGCACCAGAATGAACTGGTACCCCGTGAAAAATTATTGAAACAAATCTGGGGATCCGATGATTATTTTTTGGGACGGAGTCTTGATGTCTTCATCTCCCGGTTACGAAAATATTTAAAAGATGATTCTAAAGTTTCCGTTGATAATATTCACAGTGTTGGATTTAAACTGGTGGTGAAATAGGGAATGAGGTGATGAATGGTTATGTAGCTATACGGTTGCGATGAAACCGGAGAATAAGCGGCCGTAATAAATGCGATTCACTAAAATAAACGGAAATCCAACCCGTAGACCTGCAATTAGAAGATCAGCAAGCAGCAAAATATTGTGCCGTCGCTTAAGCCATGCGTCAACTCTATATCACTTAAATGTGGTGAAGCAGCTCAAAATAAAAATACTCTTTGAATGATATTTGTTGCCATCCATAGCATCCATGTAAAGAACGCTGCAGAAAGCATCCATGCGCCCACTTCAATTCCTGAATTTTGCCGGGCGCGTTTAACCTGATTGTTTTTTGCTGCCATGGGAGGTGTTTGTTTGGTGAGTATTCATTCCGACATCAATTTAAGTTTTGATATTATGTATGACACGGTTTATGGATATGAAGTTATCCACAGCTTATGAACTTTCTGTATTTATCTCACCTATTTACTCCAATGCAAATGAAGATAATGATCACAAAATTGGTAATTTCTCTTCGATGAAGTTGTTCATTTTAAAATCACAAACTTTTTAGTGTATACATTTTCACCTTCATGGACGCTTAATAGATATATTCCTGAAGGGAATGCATTGCAATCCAATTCAATGGAGTAATTGCCTTCAACACCGCTCGCTTCACGGTAGGCCATCCGTTCACCAAAATTATTGTAAACCGAGTATTTAACTTCCTGACCATTACTGCCAGTGAATGCGATAGATATTTTTTGCGAAGCAGGATTGGGAAACACAGTGAACAGATCTGCAGGTTTATGAATGATACCTCCAGTCGGATAACCATAAAATGCACTATCCAGTATAATGTCTTCATCACCTTCCTGATAGTCCATCATCCATAAATGAACCTGTGCCATTTCCCCAAGCATCGATCCGTTACCATATACATCCTCGGGAGGATTGCTGGGGTTGTCCGGATTATTGGTAGTGTTATCATATTCTACCGTTCCATATACCTTTGAGCCTTGTGGAATCTTAATCACCTTCGTGAGCAGGTAACTTCCCTGCCAGTCAAAATCCCAATGGGGAATGCTAATCAGCGGAACCGTATCTCCAGACGGGATAACCATGTACACCTTCCACGACTTACATATCACATGCGAATGTGGACCCAGCCCTAACAGTGACTTATCTTCAGTGAATATACTGGACTCTAAATGAAATGTTTTAACAGTATTTGCAGGTATTTCCAGAGGACCGTCTAACAATGAAGGTTCTTTACCATAAAGCGTTTTCTCAGTTTTTACAGCTCTTGGATTCGGCGCATTGCAGTACTTTACATTCACTTTTGAGCTGTCCATTTCTCCGGTGGAATCAGCAAAATAATGTATGTCCGAAACGTAATCATCACCTGCCAGTACTTCAAAACCGATGTTTTCAGGGAGAGAAGTAATCCTTCCCTCACTTTGCGACATGAATACACTTACCGCTGGATTTGATCCGAAATCCCTTGGACAGCCTGGGCCTGGGTAATTCAAGTCATCTTCCCATGCCAGTCCCGAATGATCCAGCCCTAACGTTACATGATGAATAACGGAAGGATTACCGGCAACAAACTCCACTGAATTAAGATATTTGGTTTCATAATATGAAGGTTGGTTTACGAAACGCCAATAGACATTACCATCGGACGGAAGCGTAAAAACCGGAAGCTGATAAATATCATCCGGATTTACCATTAAAGAAGAGCCATCAAAAACAGGCGGAGCAGGAGCGAGGTTAATGTCTCCTACAGGCATATAATTATTTACCCAACTGTTTATTGCACTGATCTCATTTTCAGAAAGCACATTCTCATCTTTAAGATGATTGTAACTGGCATCGGGCGGCCACGGTGGCATCAGCTTCGCATTGATCTGTATGACCATTGAAAAACCCCATGTGTTTGCGTCTTCATAAGACATCAGGGAAAACGGCCCGATTCCTCCATCATGATGGCAATGGGAGCAATGGTTGTAAACGATGGAAGCTACCGTGGTACTCCAGTCGGGAGTTTGTGCAACTGCGTTAGCAGGTGGTAGGGCAATCCACGTTAACACAAACCTGATTAAAATAAAATGGATAGTTTTCATGATGTTTTATTTTATAAGATAAAATAATAACTCTGTAAAGATGGCTGCACTAAAAGGCCTTGTCAATGACCAATTGTGGTGCGTGCGATAACCGGTGAATTGTCCATTAAAAAAAGCCGCTGTATAAAAGCAAAAACAGGAGCGCAATAAAGTTTGAATAACAATAATATAATGCTCCTTTACACCAGCGTATTGGTACGGCCGCAGATTAGCCGTAAACAAGGAAATTCCTTTCCTGCAAAAATTTATTGGAGCAACAATTTTCCATTCTGAATTCCATCTGCCGAAATCATTTGAACCAGGTAAATTCCCCTTGCAAATGACGCTGTATTGATTTGCAGTGAATGATTGCCTGCCTCATAAGTTGAATTTAACATGCTGGACACTTCTCGTCCATTCACATCAAAAATTTTGATGGTGGCATGTGATGATTGGGATAAGTTAAAATGAAGTGTGGTATTTCCATAAGAAGGATTGGGATAAATTTCAAGGAAGGTTGGTGTTGATTGCCGAAACGCCCGGATTTTAATGGTGGTGAATAATTGATTGAGGTGCCCTTCGGCTCCGCTCAGTGTACACCTTAGTCTACGCTCAGGGAGCAAAAAATCCGGTCGTTGAGATGCCGAAATAAATTCGGCATGACAGTTCCATTTAGCGACCTTTGCAATCTCCTCCAAGTATCAATCATTGTGGGAGCAGCTTCCTGTGCAAAAGAAAATTTAGCGACCCTTGAAATCTCCTCCAACTATCAATGCTCGTTTCAAAATCCACTCGCTGTTTCAATCTGTAGAAGCTGTGTCACGCCTCACTGGTAACGAAATATCGTTATTGAGAGGTTCATCCATTTATGAATTTCGTACAGGTGAAATGCTCTTGAAAAGGCATCTCACTTTTTCAACATCTATTGTTCTATTTATTTCCTATAGTCTGAATGAAAAAAGATTTATCACTAAATAACATCATCAGAATAAATTGGTACGGTTAAATGCACTGAACAGGCAATGCTGAAGGAGCTCAATAGGTATAGAGTGAACGAAAACAGCGGGCTCAGTTTGAATTTCTATTTTGCTTCGGATGATTCTGCGAAGGCACAACGGCTTGCCACAGAAATGGAAAAAACAGGATATCACTGCATTCCCATTCACCGTTCTGTAAAAGACAAAACACTTTGGGTGCTTACCGGCAATTCACCTACCGTGAATATGGATTCCACCGCATTGAATAACTGGTACAATGTCGTTTGTGAACTGGGAAATAAAAATGACCTCGGGATATAGGATGGAAGCCGGATTCTGAATAGGCGATTTCGGTAGTAATTACCTCCTGTTCTTCTCCCATTAATTTATTGAATTGCGTTCTACTGTGGATAGACAGAAGCTAATCAGTTCCTGAAAGTTCTCATCACTGGTGGAAGAGGTGTCGAAGTTTTGACATTTCTGCAATATCATCTCATTATTATGTTTGATCTTCTCTAAATACTGTTTGGTAAAAGTTGCCTCATCCAGCGAAGCCATTTGTTTCACCTCTTCATTCTGATCGTGCGTTAAAAAGTAAGGCATGTCAATCTGGTACGGAATAGAAACGATTTTTGCCTTGTCTTTCACCCGTATATATTCTTTATTAATTCTTTGCGACATTGATATAATAATAGTATCAGTGCTCTTCTTTAATGCGGCTTGCCCCAGTTGAGCCTGGAACCACGAAAGGTTGGTAATGTCAATCAAAAATTTTTTGGCAGCAGGATCTATCGCTTCAGCAGGAGGTATGGAAGTAGTTTGTGCAGTCGACTTATTGGCACCTGATTGTTCACAGGCGCTCGCTGCAAGAAACAGTATAAGAACAAGAAGATATTTCATGCGATTCATCGATAGGATTTTTAAGAAGTTAATTCTAACGCGTACAGGCAGGCCTGTAAACAAAAAGCCCCGAATGACTCCAGGGCTTTTTGCGATTACATAAGCCCGCTTTAATTAGCCGGAATCTTTGCTTGCTGTTTGGCAAAGCAATCCAGCTTTACATTGTTATCCATTTGGCCGATGATGGAGGAAAGTAACTCATTGTAGTTGTTAATATTATTTACACGATCCCACAATTCCTCTCTTCTGCAACCTGCTTGCGGCGCAAACTTGATCCTGTACCACTTCTCATACTTTTCGTAGATCGCAGTAAACGTCTTGTTTTCTGTTCCGTTGTTGAAATAAAATTCAAAATACGTTTTAACTACCAGGTCACGAACCATTCCGGGAATTTTTACTGCATTGTTCATCCCGGCATTATCGGCCATTGAAAGTGTGTAGTAGTAACGGTTGGTGGTATATGTTTCAAAATGGTATGGACGTATGCTGTCATATTTTAGTACGTAATACATTTTTTTGCCCTGCCAGTTAGCCGATTTATCCAGCATGCCCTTATGATCCTGGGTGAGCAATTCCTGCATTACCACCTGCGAATGACCCAAAAATGGTGCAATGAAGAGTAGAAATAATACTGATGATTTAGTGATCTTATTCATGATTGAGTTTTTTTGTGGTGACTTCCAATTATTTTTTCGCCTGGTCTGCAGCAGCGCTGCCACTGCCCAGTTTTATTTCCTTCATCACTTTATCCGCAAGACACCGGCCGCTCTGAATTCCATCGACGATGGCAGCTTCAAAGTGAATACCTCCATACATTCTTGAATAACCTGCTTCTTCTGCAGCAGCATAGAATGATTTAAAGGTGCGCGGATCTAATCCGATCACCATATTGGCGCTATCAGTAAATTCCACATTATCACCAAAATATTTGGTAAGAATCTCAGTGGCTGCACCGGAAAATCCTGAATGACCGGATGGATATTCTGGAAAAGGAGGAGTCTCGATATATGGTTCCCAGTCAGGCTTATTCATCACTTCATGAATATAGGTGATGGGGCGAACGCCGCTGCCCCGGTTAATATCGTATTTAGTCTTCCACATAGAAATCGCAATATTGTATTCAGCAATTCCGAAGTGGCAATAGAATTCACAGGTTTGCGCTAGGTTGTAATTGTGCTTCCTTACCTGTTGTTTGGCTATTTTTGTCCAGTGTCCGGGAGGAGTAAATGTTTCAATTGGATCATCAGCCCAATATAATGATGCGATACGGTTATATTCACTGAAGGAAGTATCGATACCATATACCTGGGCACAAAACTTACCGAAAGCAGAAGTATCATTCTGGTCGTACTTTACTGAAGGAAAAACCTGGCAAAGATCGGCAGTATCAATTCCAAGCGGGCGCAGGGTACCAAAGAAAGGTTCGAATGCCGTTTTATTGGCATCTGTAGGTTCCCATCTTTCAGGATGTGCAGGATCACCGCCGCGGGTTGGAGATTCATAAATATTATTTTCCCGGGTGAAATCATAACTATCTGTCTTCATGTGTTCGATTACAGCATTGCCAAGATCCTCTCCATATTTCAGCGAGCGATTAAAAACGTCTTTATTATTCAGAATACTGTCGCACATATGATTCATTTTATCATGAAGCTGGACCAGGGAAACCGTGTTCGGTCCCATGTATCGTGCAAGTCCTTCGTCACAAACAACATATGCTGCATTGTTGAGAACGGTGGCCCAATCATATTCCAGATTGGGATCAGTATGTGGTGGTGCAAATCCTTTCAACTGGCCTTCCAGAGTATGCCCGTCAGGAATTCCTGACACCACTGATTGATACATCGCAACGCTAAGATAAGCAAGCGCACGTGCTGCGGGAGGTGGTCCCACCCGTTGAACACGAACCTGATCGCAAAGCATATCAATCCACTTCAATGCTAATTGGTTATCAAAGCTGGTTGCAGGCTTTGATTTTTCATTGTATATACTACCGCCGCCGGTTCCTGTGTTTTTACAACTGTAAAAACTGCCGGCCACCAATGCGACAAACAGCATTAGTACAGGAAATGATTTTTTCATAAAGGAAGGATTGGTTAAGTGAGATTTCTAAAAAAGTGGCTCAAAAGTAATTATTAAACGTTTTGTTCAATTTATGAAGGATATATTTTTTGTTAATGAAAGTTAAACATAAGCAACTCGTGCATTAAATCAAAACTTATGGCCTAAAAAATCAGCGCCTGAATTACTGTTTTAGCCCAGCATTTCTACTCAACTTACCCTACAACAACGGAGGCGCTGTACTATTTTGTTAATGAAAACTAAAACCCCCTTTGAGCAACTGATAAGTTGATAAATTTGCCGCCTTGCATGAATCATCCATTCAACCACCGGTTTGAGAAAATCCTTTCACATCCTATCTGAAACGATTCGTGGCTTCATTTCCATTTTTAAAATCAACAACCAATAAATTGCACACCATGAGTAATTTTTCTCCGCGCCTGAGGGCTTATTTAGCAGTAACTGCTGTTGCGCTCCTGCTTGCGTCCTGTAAGAATTTCGACCACGTGTATTCCCGCAACTTCGATTTTCCACCGGCCGACAGTTCTAAATTTGCTAAACTGGATGAACCATCCGGAAAATTATTCGACATGCTTACGGATAAATCCACCGGCATCGATTTTAAAAACCTGATGGAATTCAAGTTCCTTGACGACAATAACCTCTACGTTAACTACTACAACGGGGGTGGCGTAGCTGTTATGAATATCAACGGCGACTCGATGCCGGATCTTTACATGACCGGTAATAAAGTAGCCGACCAGATCTATGTAAATGAAGGAAACCTGCACTTTAAAAATGTTTCTCAGAATTCCGGCATCCTGCAGTCCCACAAAGGCTGGTCAACCGGTGTGGCAGTGGTGGACATTAACAACGATGGCTTCGACGATGTATATGTTTGTCGTTCCCGATGGAAAGATTCATTGTCGAATCTGTTCTATGTTAACAATGGCAACGGTACGTTTACCGAGAAAGGAAAGGAATACGGAATTGATTGCGCAGAAAGCTACACCATGGGTGCAGTATTTTTTGACTACGATAACGATGGCGACCTTGATCTGTATGTAAAGAATCACCCAAGCGATTTTGTGGAACGCATGCGGTTCAACAACCTCGAGAAAGTAGAACAGGGCAAGAACCAAAGCGATAAATTTTTCCGCAACGATGGCGACGGCCATTTTACGGATGTATCAAAAGAAGCGGGTATCAACAACCACGGCTACGGTCTTGCAGCATGCGCGGCCGATGTGAATGATGATGGATGGATGGATATATATGGATGTAACGACTTTGCGATGTATGATTATCTCTACATCAACAATGGCGATGGCACTTTCACCGATCATTCAGCTGACTGGCTCTCCAAGAGTTCTATGTTTAGTATGGGTGTTGACATTGCCGACATTAACAATGATGCATGGCAGGATATTATAACCTGCGACATGCGCTTCGATCACTCTTATATGCGCCGCTCTTTTGCACTGGGGCTTCGCAGAAACGAATTCAGTAACATGGTAAGCAGTGGTTACCATTACCAGTATGTAAAAAATACCCTGCACGTAAACAACGGTAACAATACTTTCTCTGAAATTGCCAACCTAGCCGGTGTTGATGCTACCGACTGGTCTTGGGGACCTTTGTTTTGCGATTACGACAATGATGGGTTAAAGGACCTGTTTATTCCCAATGGCTATTACCGCTGGCTGAATATCGATGAGCGCGAATTATACCAGGCCATGAGAGATGCTACCCGCCGTAAAGACAGCTTAGCCTATAATAAACTCTACGCTTTAGTGAGTAAAAAGAAACTGGTAGTGCCCAATTATATCTACAAGAATAACGGCAACTTCACCTTCACCAATGAAATTGATGGCTGGGGCTGTAATCTTCCAAACATTACGCACGGTGCTGCCTTGGTTGATTTGGATATGGATGGCGATATGGACATGGTGACCAGTGTTACAGAATCAGCCACTATTGTATACCGCAATAACTCTGAGAAAATGGATAACAACCATTTTATCCGTTTCAAACTCACAGGCACCGATAAGAATCTGAATGCCATTGGTGCCAAGGTGTATATTTATTCGAAGAGCGGCATGCAGATGGTTCAGCACCACGTAGTTCGTGGTTACCAGTCAACATCTGAGGACATGGTGCACTTTGGTTTGGCTAAAGACGATACCGTTTACAAAGTGATTGTGATCTGGCCTGATCAAAAAACACAGGTGCTGACAAATCTTGCTGTAAACCAGGTAGTGAAGCTCGATCATAAGAATGCATCTAACGAGAAGTTCGACGTTCATCCCAAATACACACCGATGTTTGCTGATGCAACTGCAAAATTAGGAGTGGACTACCAGCATGTAGAAAATGAATATGAAGATTTCAA
>JBDSEW010000067.1:0-12784 GCA_039919825.1 Chitinophagales bacterium
AAGTCTCCTCCGGTGTATAAGGCACTACGATATAGGCACCTTTTTCTACTTTGGGATAGATGCGGATAAAAGTCCAGCGGCGTGGATCTTCTACTGTTCCACCTGGTTGAATCACGTATGTACGCGCGCGCTTCGCACCATCTGCAAATCCCAACCCGTATCTCTTGATATAAAACTTGGCACGTCTTCCTTCATGATAGGGAGCATTCAAAAATCCCATCGAATCAGCATAAGGGTAGTTGATCATTCCTGAAATACTTACCAGGTCGTTGGTGGTCGGAATATTGATCACATCACCCGGACGAAGTATAAAGTTGTATTCACTGCCAGGATCTTTCATCGCTTTTTCCAGTTCCATAAAGATGATACCACGATCGCCTTCTGCACGCACGAGTGTTGCCTGGTTGACATTTGCCCACTGTGACAATCCACCCGCACGGTTGATCACATCTACCAGTTTCTCTTCCTTGTCATTCATTAAATAGTCACCCTGGTAAATTACTTCACCGGTAAGTTTTACCATGCCCGGTGATTCTCCTGTAAGAAGTGATCTTACAAACACTACATCAAAAGGTTCGAGTTGGAAGGATTGGGCATCACTGCCAATCATGAGGGATGAATCAATCGGAAAGGAAGCAACCACTCTTTGTTGCGGAGCTGATTTGCCATTATCACCCTTATATCGTGAAACTTCAATCTTGGTATTGGCGGCTTCCATCTTTATACCCCCTGCAGTATACAACAAATCATTAATGGTCATGCCTTTTGCATAAGGATATTGTCCCGGTAGCCTTATCGCCCCGTTAATAGTTACCGAAACGGAATCAATGAAAGATGTTTTGTCGTAAAGATAAATTTCATCAAGGTTTTTCAAAAGAAGGTTATCCACTGACCTTGAATCGCGAATAACATTGGAAGGATTAAATGGGATGTAGGAAGAAGTGTAATCATCATTTTTACGGATCACATAGGCGCGATCGCTCAATGCATCTTCACGCAAGCCATGCGATTTCGACAATACATCACTGATGCGCAATCCTTCCGAAAAATTGAATTCGCCAGGTTGCATTACCGCTCCACTCACTTTTACAAACTGGAAAAGCTGGTTGGGAATGGTGCTGATGAAGACTTCATCACCACTGTACAGTTCGTATTTACCCTTGACACGGGTCAGGCTATCGATGTTTACATCAAATAAATTTAACCTGTTGCCAACGTATCTCTTCACCTGTACAGACTTAGTGTATGCCTTGGGAGTTAATCCACCTGCATAATTGATAAGTGTCATAAGGTCTTCTCCTTCAATCAACTCATATTTCATGGGCCTTTTCACTTCACCGGTAATGGATACCGTTTTCCCGATAGGTGGCACAAAAATGTAATCGTTGTTCTGAAGGAAATAATCATCTGAGATGCTTGGATTCAGGAGATACGCATAGACATCCAATGTTTTTACAGTTTGTCCCTGACGCTTGATATAGATCTTGCGCAATGATCCAAGGTCAGTTGGCCCATTGGCTGCAAGCAATGCGTTAAAGGCAGTGTTTAATGCAGGTATTGAATACGTACCCGGATTAAATACTTCACCAACGATATTTACACCGATCACCCTTGAGTAGATAATAGTTACTTCGATCTGTGAGTTCGGCATATCGAGGTACGTTGCAAACCTGCTGCGTATCAGTGCCTTGGCTTTATCAAGGGTAAGTCCTTTCACATAAATTTTACCAACACCTTCAGGGAAAATTGAACCTGTTTGATCAACCGTATAAGATCCGCTGAAGCTGGAGTATCCCCAAACGTTAATCCCAACCTGGTCTCCTACACCAATGATGTAAGTACCTCCGGCTTGTCCGTCGAGTGCTCGGTCAAACATGTTCAATGTCCTGTTGCGGAAAAAACTGTAACCGTACAACTCAGATGCAGGTAATAAAGTGGTATCGACATACATCTTGCTGGTGTCGGGAGGAGCAGGTGCAGTGGTAGTAATTGGATTGGTGGTAGTCTGTGGAGCAGGCTGCGTTCCTGAAGGCGTAACGGTATTCGGAGTGGTAGTTTGTGGTGCAGCAGGCGCTGTTGTAGTTGCTTGTTTTTGTCCTTTTACCTGAATAGGATTAATACCCAAAAGCTGCAGGGTAGCAGCATTTTCAGTAATTGCCGATTGTACATACCCACTACTGGAAGGCGTATTTTTAGGAGGTCCTTCCTGTGCAAATGCTTTCTGCGAGACTGTAAACTGACTAAGGACAACAAGCAATAGTGATAGCCGTAGCAACACGTTCATGGAAGGTTTTTTAATCTGAGAGATGCAAAAATAGAATTACTTTTCAATTTCCGCGTCCAAAGTAATCATTTTTTGAATCTGAAATGCGCGCCAGTGTTATATTTCAGAAGGTTGCTATCTGTAAAAACAAACTGTAGAGTATGATAAATTGAGGGGTGATATGATAATAAGATTTGCCAATTGGATGATGCGCCGATAAGTAGATATGGGTTGAGGATTGATGGATGGTGGACTTTATAAAGCAGCCTGTTAAATTTTCTTTACCCTTTGCGATCTTTGCAAGAACTATATATTGAATATCCCGAAAAATCAATCCTTCTGCGGTTCACTTAATTTTCCCTTAATTTCATCTCATGCTGCCAACAATTCCGAACCATGCTTAAGTTTTTAAAGATAATCTTCTTAATGGTGATGCTGTCGCCTTCCATTGCTATGGCACAGTCCGGCACGTGGACATTATTACCTAATTCACCGGATACACCTGATCGCTTTGATGATATTTACTTTGTCAGCGACTCCACCGGTTGGGCTGTGAATAGCCAGGGGAAAATTTATAAGACCATTGACGCAGGTAACAGTTGGACACAGCAATTGAGTGCAAATGTCTATTTCCGTGCAGTGGAATTTTTAAATGCTGACACAGGATTTGCGGGCACCCTGAATGGAAAATTCTTCAAAACAACTAATGGAGGTGACTTGTGGTATCAGATAGAAGATTCGTTGCCGGTTCAAATAGAAGGTATCTGTGGGATGTCACATGTGGGAAATACAATCTATGCCTGTGGCATCTGGTCAACTCCGGCCTATGTATTAAAATCAATTGACGCGGGAACCACCTGGACCATGATCAGTCTCTCCGCTTATGCGGGTGCCGCTGTTGATTGCTGGTTTCTATCGGCTGATACCGGTTTCGTAAGTGGCAGCAGTGCATTTTATGGAGATGGGGTTATTCTGAAAACAACTGATGGGGGAGAAACCTGGGGGTTAAAGAAAGAAACTGATCCGGGCAACTATGTATGGAAGCTTGACTTTTTAAATCATCAATTGGGTTATGCTTCTGTGGAAGATGTAAACTCACAGCATCCTTCTACGTTTCTTAAAACGATGGACGGTGGAGAAACCTGGATGCAATCAATTGTCTGCCCAAACAACATCGACATGGAAGGCATTGGTTTTTTAAACGATACACTCGGATGGTGCGGCGGATGGAGCACCGGCATGTGGGAAACCACCAACGGAGGATTAACCTGGAATTACCTCGACATAGGTAGCAATTTCAACCGGTACTTCCGCCGGAACAATCATTTAATGTACTTATCAGGAAAAGAGATCTATAAATATCAATCAGAAGGAATTCCGACAGGCGCTGCTACACCGTCGGCAGCTTCGGTTATGCCGCATACGTTGTTTCCGGCGATACCCAATCCATTTTCAAAATCCATTACCATGAAATTTACACTTGATAGAACCACACGGGTGGTGATTGAAGTGTATGGTTCATCCGGAATGGTCTATCAGCAAAAATTGGGTTTTGTAACGCAGGGATTGCATGAACAGCAATTGGATCTTTCCCAATTGGCAGCTGGAGATTATGTGCTGGTATTAAAAACCAATGAGCGTTTTATTTCCCAGCAGATCAGTTGCCAGCGCTGAAGAGCACAAAATACAGCCCTCAGATTTATTATTTGCTGACCCGGGAGAAGTAAAATTTTTCTAAAATAAAAGGTGAACACACGCTCCTATGAATTCATCAGCACCTCAAGCCCTTCCTGAAGTTTGATAGACGGTTGATAACCCAATAACCTTTCCGCTTTTGAAATATCCGCCAGCGAATGTGCAATATCACCCTGCCGCTGTGCCTCAAAACGGGGAGTAAGATCCGAACCTGTAATCCTGCAGATCATATCAAAAAGTTGCCGTACGGTATATTGTTCGCCTACTGCAACATTGTACACCTGGTTAACAGACTTAGGATTTTCGCTGAAGAGTGCTTTGATATTTGCTTGTACCACATTTTCCACAAAGGTAAAATCGCGGCTGTTGATTCCATCGCCAAAAACTACCGGTGCAATATGGTTTTTGATATCACGGATAAAAGCAGGAATTACAGCAGCATACGGACCTTCCGGATTTTGTCGCGGACCAAAGACATTAAAGTACCGCAACCCGATCACTTCCGTTCCATAAGTTTGGCTGAAAACACCTGCATACAATTCATTGGAATATTTTGAAACTGCATAAGGAGATAAAGGATTGCCAATGTGTTCCTCCACTTTTGGTAAAGCAGTATGATCGCCATACACAGAAGAAGATGATGCATACACAAAGCGTTTTACTTTTCTTTCCCTGGCAGCCCACAGCATATTCAAAAATCCACCTGAGTTAATCCGGTGGGTGGTGATTGGATCAAGTATAGAACGCTGCACCGACCCAAGTGCTGCTTCATGTAATACAAAATCAATTCCCTCACAGGCGTTCAAACAGTTACTCAACTGGCGAATGTCGGCCTGCATAAATTCATAAGCCGCGTAATCCTGGAAAAGAGAGACATTTTCTTTCGCACCTGTGAGCAGGTTATCGAGTACGCGCACTTTTCCTGCTCCGTATTTTAATAAATATTCAACGATGTGCGAACCAATAAAACCAGCTCCTCCGGTTACGAGGAAAGAGTAATTATGAAGTGGTTTTATATGAAATGCAGTAGTGTACAACTTTCAGGTTAAGGTTTTGATGCTGAAGATTTTTGAACTGAATTCTTAAAAAGTGAAAGTGCAGATTCTTTCAACGCTTATGATATTGCTGGTCGTAATATTTCTGATAATCCCCTGATGTTACATGCTGCAACCATACTTCATTCGCCAAATACCAGTCCACCGTTTTTGCAAGTCCTTCCTCAAAAGTAAGAGAAGGTTTCCATCCCAGTTCATTGGTGATTTCTGAAGAATCAATGGCATAGCGTAAATCATGCCCGGCACGGTCTTTTACATAGGTGAGCAGTTTTTCTGAGGAACCTGCAGACCGGTTGAGTCTTGCGTCCATGATCATACAAAGCTGCATGATCAGGTCGATATTTTTTCTTTCATTAAATCCGCCAATATTATACGTCGCACCCGTTTTCCCTTTGTGAAAAACAAGATCAATAGCTGCTGCATGATCTTCTACCCATAACCAGTCACGCACATTTTCTCCTTTGCCATAAATAGGTACGGGTTTGTTCATCTTCATATTGTTGATGGCCAGCGGAATTAATTTTTCCGGAAATTGAAAAGAACCATAATTATTGGAGCAATTGGTTATTACAACCGGAAGCCCGTAAGTATGTCCGTACGCCCTCACCAAATGATCAGCACTTGCCTTGGAAGCAGAATAAGGTGACCTGGGATCATATGGTGTTGCTTCCGTAAAATATCCGCCATGGTCGAGTGAACCAAATACTTCATCGGTGGAAACCTGATAAAACAGATTTTTGAATTTCGATTGCGGATTTTCGATTGGAGTTCCCTGCCATATCAGCTTTGCAGCGTTTAAGAGATTTACTGTTCCTACAATATTTGTGAAGATAAAATCGGTGGGTGAAGCAATAGAACGGTCAACATGGCTCTCTGCTGCAAGATGAATAACACCGTCAAAATAATGTTCTTCAAAAAGATGATTGATGAAACGGCCATCCACAATATCTCCTTTGATAAACCTGTAATTTCGTTCATCTTCCACATCACGAAGGTTTTCAAGATTGCCTGCATAGGTAAGATTATCCAGGTTAAAAATGGAATACTGCGGATAGTTTTTTACAAATCGTCTAACCACATGCGAGCCGATGAAGCCTGCTCCACCTGTGATCAATATTTTTCTTTGGAATCCGGACATGATTTACTTACAGTGACCAGTAGGTCATTTTCGTAATTTTTTTTCTGAAGACACCCTTAACATCCATAAACAATGCATTTGGTTTCGTGATGGAAAGGAAATAGGTTTCTTCCAGTTTACTGAACTCCCGATGATTCACTGCGAGGATCACGGCATCATAATCGGCAGCAATATTTTTCACCAATGAAAAACCATACTGTTTCAAAACCTCATCTCCCGAAGCATGCGGATCTGTTACCTCTACCTGCAATGAAAAAGCTTTGAGCTCATTCACAAGGTCTACCACCTTGGAATTCCGCAGGTCGGTGATATTTTCTTTAAAGGTTGCTCCCATCACCAGCACTTTGGATTTGCCCGGATCCTTTCCCAGTTGCGTAAGCATTTGCACTGTACGGCGGGCAATGTAAGGGCCCATGTCGTCATTGATTCTTCTTCCACTGGTGATCACCTCAGGTTCATAGCCCAATGAATTGGCTTTGTAGGTGAGGTAGTATGGATCCACACTGATGCAATGGCCACCAACCAGCCCCGGATAAAATTTCAGAAAATTCCATTTGGTGGAAGCTGCTTCAATCACATCGTATGTATTTACTCCCAGCAGTTGAAAGATGAGTGACAACTCATTCATCAGTGCAATGTTTACATCACGCTGGGTATTCTCAATAATCTTTGCAGCTTCCGCTACTTTGATAGCAGGTGCTTTGTGAATGCCCGCCTTTACCGCAAGGGCATAAACTTTTGCAATTTCTTCCAGTGATTCTGCATCGCAACCGGAAACTACTTTGATGATCTTATCGATCGTGTGTTCTTTATCTCCGGGATTGATGCGCTCCGGTGAATATCCTATTTTGAAATCCTCTTTTACTTTCAATCCCGACCATTGCTCCAGCACCGGCAGACAATCCTCTTCTGTGCAACCAGGATAAGTTGTTGATTCGAAAACGACATAGTCTCCTTTTTTCAGGATCTTCCCAATAGTTTCAGTAGCAAGCAACAGTAATCGCAAATCGGGAACATTGTGATTATCGACAGGCGTGGGTACTGCCACTACAAAAAAAGTTGCCTGTCGCAAAACTTCAACATCATCCGTGAAAGATATATCACATTGTTCAAAATCCGCTGCTTCCATTTCACTGCTGGGGTCGATGCGCTGTTTCAGCATTGCAATGCGCTTTGAGCTGATGTCGAAACCAATTACGCTGATGTGTTTTGCAAAACCGAGCGCTACAGGCAACCCGACATAGCCAAGGCCTATCACGGCAAGTTTCGATTTTTTATGGAGAAGTTCTTCGAACATTGATACGATATTTCCCGACGCAGTGGCTACATTAAGGATTCAATTTTTTTACTGTACCATCCTTCAGCACATACTTTTTTCCACTCTCCTTACATGTAGCAGTATTGCTTTCATCAAATTGCAACCTGTGTCCATATTCACTCATCCAGCCTATTTGCTTTCCGGGATTTCCGATAACGAGTGCATAAGGCTTTATCTCCTTCGTTACCACGCTTCCCGCACCAATGAATGCAAATTCACCAATAGTATTTCCACAAATAACAGTAGCATTGGCACCAATGGTTGCCCCTTTTTTCACCAAAGTCTTCTCAAATTGATTTTTTCTTGAAATGGCACTTCTGGGATTGATTACGTTAGTAAAAACTACAGAAGGACCGATAAAGACATTGTCCTCACAAATTACCCCTTCATAAATCGAAACATTGTTCTGTACTTTCACATTGCTTCCCAGGATCACCCCAGGACTGATCACCACATTTTGACCAAGGTTACAATTTTCTCCAATCACGCTTTGCTGCATCACATGACTAAAATGCCAGATGCTGGTACCTTTTCCAATAGCACAACCTTCGTCAATTACAGCCGTTTCGTGTGCGAAATAAGTAGGTTCTTCAGCAGGCATCTTGTTATGAAACAGTCTTCATTATCAATTATTCTTCAGACAGAAAACAGTAAAAATTATGGTGACGGAAGAGTTTTTCAGAGGCCGCAAACTTAATTGATTTCAAACAGATTTTATCAGACAGGGCTAACAACCATAGATATATATGTCTAACTTTGAAACATACCCCTAAACTTTTTTACCATGAAAAAAATTTACTTTTTCTTCTTTACCACCTTACTATTAACCACTTTCAGTGTTCGCGAGACAAAAGCACAACTTGTAGTAGATACTACTGTTTCTGTTTCCACCATGTTGCACGATTTTTTCGACAATACCTGTGTTACCATTAGTAACATCACTTATAACGGAGCCCCCATTTCTGTTGGTTTTTTCGATGGTTCAGGCACCAACCTCGGCATCAACGCAGGCATAATGATGACCAGCGGAAGCGTGTACAATGCAATTGGTCCCAACGATAATTCATCGATAACCCTTGCCAACAATACCTATGGAGATGCAGATCTTGATGCACTTTCAGGATTTCCCACGTATGATGCCTGCATTATTGAAATGGATGTGATCCCTTCACTGGATACGCTCTACTTTAAATATGTATTCGGATCCGAAGAATATTCAGAATGGGTAGGCTCCAGTTTTAACGATGTGTTTGCTTTCTACATCAGCGGCGATGGCATTACCGGTGAACAAAATATTGCCCTGGTTCCGGGAACCAGCAACCCTGTTGCAGTTAATTCTATTAATTGTATCAATTCCAACCAGGATTACTATGTGTGCAACAGCCTGTCCGATTGCCCTGCACCTGCTTCCTGTCCGGGAGATATTACCGAAACTACCATTCAGTATGATGGTTTCACTACACCCATGACCGCACAAATTACCGTTGTACCCGAGTCGACTTACCATGTGAAGCTGGCAATTGCTGATGCAGGCGATGGTATCCTGGATTCCGGAATTTTTATTGGTGTGGAAAGTCTTTGTGGGGACGGACAATTGAAACCGGTAGCAGGATTCAGCACTTCACAGAATGACAACATCATCCAGTTTCACAATTTATCACGGTATGGCACAAGCTACGTTTGGGATTTTGGAGACAATGCTACTTCAACAGAAATCAATCCAACCCATACTTATGCAAATCCGGGTTATTACAATGTTACTCTTACCGTTCAGAATTACTGCTGCAATAGTGCATCTACAGAACCTTTGAATATTGGAATGGCAACAGGTGTTCAGGCTATCGACGAAAATATAGTGCAGATTTTCCCGAATCCGAGCAATGGATTGCTGACTATAAAACTGAGCAATGGCCAGAAAGGTATAGTAAAATTGTACAATCATGCAGGAGTAGCACTTACCTCATTTGAAATACATTCCACAGCTAACATCGATCTTTCATCCTATGAAAAAGGAATGCTGTTTATGCAGGTGATCATAAATGGAAAAGTTTACCTGAAGAAAGTGGAGGTGAATTAATTCTGTTAAAGCTGCCAGTTGGCACAATGTGCGAACGGTCAATCTCTTGATAACCTCATGG
Organism: Chitinophagales bacterium; assembly: GCA_039919825.1. GTDB lineage: Bacteria > Bacteroidota > Bacteroidia > Chitinophagales > UBA10324 > JACCZZ01. The sequence continues at coordinate 9,608 of JBDSEW010000067.1, forward strand.
GCTTTTTGTGAAACCCATGAGGTTTTTTTGTGAGAACATTTTTATATGATTTCCTTAATTTTTATTTCCCAAGAGCCTTCTTAAAATATTCATAGGTGATCTTCAAACCTTCGCTACGCTGCACTTTCGGTTCCCATCCTAAAAGGGTTCGCGCCTTGGTAATTTCAGGCTGGCGTTGTTTCGGATCATCAACAGGCAATGGTTTATACACCACCTTTTGATCTGTATTGGTAAGGGTAATAATTTCTTCTGCAAACTGGCTGATAGTGATCTCATCGGGATTGCCTACGTTTACCGGCAATGCATATTCGCTGAAAAGCAAGCGATAGATTCCATCTACCAAATCACTTACATAGCAGAAGGAACGCGTTTGTGAACCATCTCCATAAACAGTGATATCACTTCCTGTAATAGCCTGGTAAAAGAAATTGGGCAGCACCCGGCCATCATTCAAACGCATGCGCGGGCCATACGTATTAAAAATGCGAATGATTCGCGTCTCCACCTTATGTGCATTGTGATACGCCATAGTAATGGCTTCCTGGAATCGCTTCGCTTCGTCATACATGCTCCGCGGGCCAACAGGATTCACATTACCCCAGTACTCTTCTGTTTGCGGATGCACGAGCGGGTCTCCATAAACTTCACTGGTTGAGGCAACGAGTATGCGGGCCTTTTTTGCCAATGCAAGCCCAAGGCAATTGTGAGTGCCCAATGAGCCTACTTTCATAGTTTGTATCGGCCATTTCACATAATCTACCGGACTGGCAGGTGATGCAAAGTGAAGGATATAGTGCAACTCACCGGGAATGTGAATGAACTTGGAAATATCGTGGTGGTAAAACTGAAAATTCGGGAATGGAACCAGGTGTTCAATGTTTTTCATGTCACCTGTAATCAGATTGTCCATGCCAATTACCTGGAAACCTTCATTCACAAATCTGTCGCACAGGTGCGAGCCAATAAATCCGGCAGCGCCGGTAATCAGGATGCGTTTGTCTTGATTCATATTTCTTTAAAAAATTACGGCGGCGAAGGTAACAAAAATGGGGAAGGGAAAATGTAGCGCTGAGGCATATGACAATAATGCCAATTGTCCATTGTTAAATTGCTACAGTTAAATGGAGCTGTAGGACATTGATTTGGGCGCTTACCAAATTGTCGCTAAATGGAACCGTCATGTGGAATTTATTTCGGCATCTCTGCCAAATTGGGAGATCCTAATCCGATAATCGGGACGGGATGACAGCTATGATTTTACTTTATTTCCAACCATCAATGCAACAATTATATATAACCCTTCTCTTTCGAATTGATAATTAAGAACTTGCAATATCAATATTAAATCTTTGAGATCAAGGTTATACTGGATTTGTTGCGGAAGAGCAGCAGGATGAATTTGTTATGCACCCATTGATGTCTATATTAAAGCACGGCAAGAAGCCAGAGCAAAGATTGATGATAACTGGTTTGCCATTAACACTTGACCTTAAGAGCACTCATTTGCCGACATTTTATAATTTCGTTCCTCCACTATCCTGCTAATGAAACTGATTTGTCTTTCCTTTCTGCTTTTATTTCCTTTTCCAAGTGCTGCCCAGTCACAGGTCAATTTCCGTGATATCAGCTATAACGAGGCATTGGAAAAATCGGGCACTGAATCCAAACCTGTTTTCATGATGTGTTATACGGATTGGTGCGGGCACTGCAAGAAAATGAAGGAGGAAGTTTTTATTGATGCTGCAGTAGCTGATTACTACAATGCAAATTTTGTTTGCATCAAAATAAATATGGAAGCCGGTGAAGGCAATGGCCTTCGAAATAAATTTGCGGTTAAAATGTATCCGACATTTATTTTTTTGGATAAGAACGGTACTACGCTCTATCGGCTGATGGGTGAGTTTAAACCAGCCGATTTTGTGGAACAGGGTAAAAATGCATTGACCCCGGAAAAGCAATTGCCTTATTTGAAACAGCTGTTCGATAATGATCCGTCGAATGCGGATAAATGTTATGCTTACCTGATGGCAATGCGACGGGGGGCAATGGATTACACTTCAGTATCAACGAAGTACTTTTCCACCAAACCGGATTCCGCATTATTAAATGAAATTAACTGGAAGATCATTGCCAACGGAGTTACGGATATCAACTCTTCGCAATTTCAATTTGTATTGAGCCACCAGAAAGAATTTTCCACTATTGCTTCTCCGGGAAGGGTGCAGCGTAAGATCATCAATATTGTTACGGAAACAATGGCACCGCTGGTAGAAGCAAAAGACACGGTTACTTACTTTCGTAAACGTCCTTCGGCAATAGCTATCCGCAATGATAAAGTTGATTCATTGGTCTTCATGATGGATAAAGAAATTTATGAACGAACCTTTAACTGGAAGGGATATAAAAATGTAACACTTGCCGGCGCAAATAAATATGCCTGGAACGATTACCACATACTGCATGATATGGCTGATGTGTATTTAAAAAATGTTACGGAAACAGAACCATTGGCACAGGCAGCCATCTGGTCACAGCGGGCAACGCAATTAAATCCCGACTATTCAGGATTGATATTAAGTGCACGGCTCTTTCAAAAAGCGGGAGATAAAACTACGGCTTCCAATATGGCGCAGCAAGGTAAAGATCTCGCCATTAAAAATGGATGGCAGCATGCAGAAGCCGATCAGTTGCTGCAACAGTTACAATAGCTCCTTAGCTAACCGTGGAAACTGATTTTTTCTTTCCTCCCTTTTGCGGCATCACTGTTTTACGACCGATGCTGTTATAGTAGAATCCATGATCTTCAATCTGATCGAGGTTATACAGGTTACGGCCATCAAAGATGACGTTCTCTCTCATCAGCGAAGAAATCTTTTCAAAATCAGGAGTGCGGAACAGGCTCCACTCCGTTAAAATCATCAGCGCATCAGCACCTTTTAAAGGAGAATAAATATCGCTGTGGTATTCAATCTTATCACGGAATGTTTTTTTCAGGTTTTCCAATGCTTCGGGATCGTAGACCGCAATCTTACAACCCTTGTTCAACAGCTCATTGATGATATATAACGAAGGTGCTTCTCGGATATCATCCGTATTGGGCTTGAAGGCAATTCCCCAGATCGCAATCATTTTTCCTTCCAGTTTGCCTTTAAAAAATTCACTCATCTTCCGGACCAT
>JBDSEW010000070.1:0-5440 GCA_039919825.1 Chitinophagales bacterium
CCAGTGTCATTGAAATCACGAATGATAAAGCGTATTATAGCTTGCTCCAGTAATCCGTTGATGCTTACAGGATGAATAAATCCCTGCATATTCTCAGTGGTTTCCGGAGAGAGTGAATCTTTGGGTAAAGCATCTACAATGGCGGCTGCAATTTTTATTGCACTCTCCATTTTACCTTTTGCAAACCCCGGGTGAACACTTACACCGTGAATGGTAATGGTCACCATATCACCGGAAAAGGTCTCGTCTTCCAGGGTACCTAAAGTTTCTCCATCAATGGTATATCCAAACTGTGCACCCAGCTCATTCATATCAACATGATTTACACCATGGCCCACCTCTTCATCAGGTGTGAATAAAATACGTATGGTACCGTGTTTAATTTCAGGATGACTTACAAGAAAATGAGCAGCATCCATAATTGCAGCTACTCCTGATTTATTATCTGCACCGAGTAAAGTGGTTCCATCTGCCGTAATAATATCATTACCAAACTGATCTTTTAGATCAGGATGATCAACAGTACGTATTACTACCGAAGTATCATTCGGCAAGACAAGATCTTTTCCGTCATAATTCCTGTGCACGATAGGACGCACATTTTCGCCACTGCAATCAGGAGAGGTATCAACGTGTGAGCAAAAACAAATGGTGGGAACAACTTTGTCAGAAGTAGAAGGAATAGTTGCATATACTACTCCAAACTTGTCCAGTGCAGCATCTGTAATTCCCATAGCAAGTAATTCTTCTACCAATATCCTCGACAGGTTCTTTTGCTTTTCAGTTGTCGGAACTGCAACAGACTCCGGATCTGATTGCGTATCAATTGTTACATATTTCAGGAACCTTTCTGTAACAGTGTGTTGAATGGCCAATGATGTCATGTGCATATTTTAAGGAAGCTAAAAATACATGTTGCTTTGGTAATGCAAAAAATACCGGATAAAATGAAGGGTTAAACTTTTAAATGCTTCTCTCAATAATTGGTATCTTCATTCAACAAAACCCTGCTTGAATGAGATATTGCTACATTATAATTTGCATGTTTGCTTTCTTCTCCTGCAAACCGGAGAATAAGCGCTTACCTGATATCAATTCCATTCCGGAAGAGAAAGCAGTTTTACCGGAGAAGGATGAACAGCGTAAAACATTTAAAGGATTATTTGTTGTTGGAAAAAACATGAAGACTTTCCGGAGTTGTGGCAGCCCGGATGATAATTATTTTGTGATTGATTCTACCGGTGAGATGAGTAACCTTTACCAGGCTATTTTCCGCAGTTCACCAGCTTTCCCGTATGAGTATGTATATGTAGAGGTGAAAGGTATGGTTCAGCAGGCTTCTGAAGCGGTGGCAATTCGTGGTTTTGACAGCTCCATAGTGGTATTTGACATACTCACTTTTGAGCAAAAGAATTACCGCAATACGTGTATTCCCTATGACTTCTGGGCTTTGGGTAACGAACCCAACTGGTCTTTGCAGGTTTCTGCAAAGGAGGGAATTCTTGCGCTTAAGGATTACAGCAATAACAGGGTGTACCTCTTTGAATACTTTGCTCCAAAAGTGGTAAATGATGAGGTGTTTACCTATTATTCAAACAACTATGCCAATCAAACATCTATCAGTGCAATTTTCAAACGGATGCCATGCAGTGATGGCATGTCAGATAACGAATACGAATATTCAGCTGCTGTAGTGATTAATGGCAAACGATTTTCCGGGTGTGGAATCCGAGGCAGTGGATTTAATTAAACTCTGGCACCTATTGCTGTGCTGCTGCCAACATTGGAAATAACTTTATTACCCACCCTATGATCGTGTTTACGTAAAAAGTATTTCATACCTGGTCCGGCCATTACGATTGTTACAAAAGTCATGATTACCAATCCGACAAAAAGCTTCTCGTCAATAATTTTTGCCTGAAGGGCAACAAGCCCCAGTACAATTTCCTGTGAACCCCTTGCATTCATTCCGAAACCCACAGCGATTGCTTTGTTGGTTTTAAATCCGCTGAGGCGGGCACCAATGTATCCACCCAGTATTTTTCCTACTACAGAGATGACCAAGACCAGTGCTACAATCGTAAAATCAAAATTGGTTACAAAATTCACTTTGAGGCCAATTGAGACAAAAAATAGGGGAGAGAATACATAGGTTACAATATCGTGAAAAGTTTCTTTCGCCTTTTCGCTGAAGTAAGGGGAGTTACCCACAGTAACACCCATTAGAAAAGCTCCGAATATTGCCTTGATGCCAAGCCATTCAGTAAAGATTCCGCTAAGAAGGCAAAGAATCATGGCAAGTGATAATTCCGCACCCGGTTTTGACAATTTTGTATTCGCAAACTTAAGAAGTGGATCTACAATTTTTGTTCTGCCAATTGAAACAAGAAAGGCAGTGTAACCAGCAATAATCAGCATTACGGTAACCGCACTGAATTTACTTTCTGCTTTCAGGTCAGCGATTGTAATCACAACCGAAAATAACATCCATCCGATAATATCATCAATCATGGCGGCAGTCATCATCAGGTTGCCAAACCGTGATTTAATCATGTCGATATCGATCAGGATCTTTGCCATAACACCAAGCGCTGTAATAGAAAGAGCTGTTCCCATGAAGAGTGCAGGCGCGAGTCTGTTCGTGGTAGGTTCACTGAAGAACAGGCCATAAAATAACCATGTAACACCGAATCCAAGCCCGAGGGGGAAAATTATTCCGGATAAGCTGATTTTAGCAGCAGCCTTTCCACGTGTCCTTATGTTTTCCAGTTTTACCTCCATGCCGGCGATAAAAAGGAGGAGCATTACACTTAATCTTGAAAGTCCGTCAAAAGCAACCGAAGATTCTTTGGGTGCTATAAAAACCGATTGGAAAAATCCGGGAAATACTGAACCGATGAAGGAAGGGCCAAGGAGTATTCCGCCAAGCAATTCACCAATAATGGCCGGGAGGCCTAACTTTTTGAACAGCTCACCCATGATGCGGGCCGTTGCCAATAGTACAACGATGATAATAAGAAATTCAAGCACTTCATTTGTAGCTAATCTTCCCATAGAAATTCTTTGATTAATGAAGTTAGAAATAATTGACAGATTGTAAAAAAACTACCTGAATGGTCTTATTTTAAGAGGTAGGTTGCTCTTAAAAAAACCTTCACATTCACAATTCTTCCTAAATAATGGTGTCTATTATTCCTACCAATCTTGTAGAACTTTGCGAAAGGTATAAATTATTTCTGAAACGAAATAAAAATGAAGGGAGAAGGAGTCTGATGTGGCTGATGACCTCTGAGGGCAAATATGAATATTTCAGGTAGTAGCTGGCAGTAAGATATCTCTTTCTTTTTCCGGACAGCCGGAAGTTGGCTGCAAATAAATTGGGTCTGCTAACTCAGGAATATTATAGCCCATAAGGAGATTTAATAAAAAGCTTTAATGCGACGGGATAGCTTGATGCCAGCATAAATTAAATTTTATCAGGGAATTTAAGAAATGTATTGCAATACTCGGAAATTCTGGTGCAACGCATCATCGAGTGATGTTTTACCGAGTATGGAAACCGTCGCATCTCTTACCAGCTTCATGTACAGGATTAATAGGGTTATCTCTTTTAAGAATCAGAATCCGAGCTGAAGCATTACCTGAATCTGGTCATTCTTTGTTTGTTCATCCACTTGTTCCTTTTTAACATCGTAGGCTAACTGCAGTTTTGCCCAGGTGGTAGGCATGTAGTTTACACCAACAGTGTAAATGGTAGACACGTTATCATCTTTATTAGTATTGGGATCGTATGCGTCGTACTTAACCACGAATTGCAGTTTGCTGGGAATGGCGAATGCTGCTAATTGTGCGTAGTAACCACCTTTGGTAATGGTGTCGTCCTTTCCGGTAATGTATTCAGCCTTGAAGGAAACCCATTTGTTGTAGTAATACACTTCACCGCCAAAGCGATCGCGCGTTTTTTCAAGAAATACGTCAGTACCATAGGATCCCAGACCTTTGTAAAAAGAACCACCTACTTGTAATCCCTTGATTGGCATAACAAGGAAACGTCCGGTAAAATCTTTATCTACGTTGTTGTCGGCTTTATTAATCCCGTTTCCATTGTATACTCCCACATAATATTCCACTACATTTCTTGTTGAAGTAGAATCAACCGCAATGGGAATTCCACCACTTAACTGAACACCGATATCACGACCATTATTATTTCCTGCAGCACTTATTACATCATTTGAACGGCTTACTAATGTCTCACATACCTGTGAACGATTTATCGATTCCATCAGGTTAGAAGAAAAGATATTCTCCAATGAGAATGCAATTTTTTGCTGACCCGCAGTTACTTTAAAATAGGGATTAGCGGTATAAGAAACCGTAACATCCAGTACCCTCACGGTTGGTGCAAAATCAATTTGGGTACGATAAGCCCATTTCGTTCCAATGTTACCTTTCAAGTCAAGACGTGCGCGTCTTACATCGAAGGTATTTGTTTTTACGCCATCAAGTAAATTGTAAACATACCGTGCTTGTGAGTAACCTGCAAGAGATAGTTTGTTTTTTGCGGACAGGGGAAAAGTTACCAGTGCAGCAGGAGCAGCAGCAGGAGCAGTTTTCTTCTTTGGAGAATCCACCGGAAGTGTATTGGTGGCCGGAAGCTCTCCTGTGTAAGAAATATTTATGGTCGCTCCTAAAAGGTTGTCAGCATGAAGTAATACGATGATAAAAAGTGTGAGTAAACTGCGAGTAAATATCGAATTCATAAAGATGTTTTTTAGGGTTAGCATGCGCAAATGTATACAGATTCTATAGAAATGGTAGACTTGTTAAAAAAAAATCACAAATTATTAACACGGCAGAATGCTACCTGTTTATGAATGGAATCCGGAAGTCTGTTTTTATTGTGAATAAGAAGGGCGGGTATTGATATAGAATTAAACCTGCCCTGGAGCGCTGATATCAAGATATTATTACGTGAGGTCAGTGTTCCTTAAAAAGCTGCAAGAATAATACACAGCCTGTGTTTAAGGAGCAAAGAATTAATTATCGGGAAATGTAATCCTCCGGTGACAGGAGATTAAAGTTTACTCAGAGAAAGTTTTGCATGCATTGCGTCGGCGAGAGAGGTGCGGTCTAATATGTGTGCTGTTGCGTCACGCACATGCTTCATTACCTTCCTGATTTCACAGGTACGCTCGTCTTTGCATTCCATACATCGAACGTAAGCAGACTTGCTGACACATTGTACTGCAGCTAAAGGCCCATCCAGTATCCTGATGATTTGACCGAGGTAAATTTTATCGGGCGATTTAGCCAGTGAATATCCGCCACCTTTTCCCATCCGGCTATAAAGGATACCCTGTTTTTTCAGCTCCAGAAGAATGTGCTCCAAAAATTTTTTGGGAATGTATTCTGCTGCTGCCAAATCAGAAATTAAAAC
>JBDSEW010000104.1:0-12721 GCA_039919825.1 Chitinophagales bacterium
CAACCTCATCATGTAAAACCTTATTATCTCGAGATCAATGAAGGTTATCCTGATGTTCGCATTGCACCGGTGGAAGCACTGTCACGCACCTATCGCGATCTTTTACAAAAAGAATATTATAAAAAGCACCTCAGCTATGCCGGTACGCATGGCAATATTGATTTAAGGAAAGCATTGTGTGAGCACCTTCGCGAAACAAGGGGTATACAGGCTTCTGTGGAAAATATCCTCATTACACGTGGCAGTATGATGGCACTTTATCTTGCGTTTCATACTATCGTGAAGCCGGGAGATGCAGTAGTAGTTGGAGAAACCAGTTATTATTCCGCAACAGCGATGTTTAAAAATATCGGCGCAAAGCTGATCACTGTTCCTGTGGATGAAAACGGAATGGTAGTAGATGCGTTGGAAAAAGTGTGCAGGAGAACAAAGATCAGGGCAGTGTTTTTAACACCACATCATCACAATCCAACCACTGTATCATTAAAGGCAGAGCGTCGTATGCAATTGCTTTGCCTTGCGGAAGAAAATAAATTCGCTGTGCTGGAAGATGATTACGATTTCGATTATCACTATGACAGTGGCCCGGTGCTTCCGCTTGCAAGCGCCGACACGCACGGAATGGTAGTTTACATGGGATCATTGAGCAAGAGTCTCGCACCTGCCTTCAGGATCGGATTTGTAGTAGCACCTGAAAACCTCATCGAAGAAATGGCACGCTTGCGAAGGGTAATCGATTTACAGGGAGATACCGTGTTGGAAAAAGCTATTGCAGAATTATTTGCAGATGGCGAAATTCAACGCCACCAGAAAAAAGCCACGAAAGTGTATCATGCGCGCAGGGATTATTTTGCCATATTGCTCAAAAATCGTTTTGGTGACATGATGAACTTTCAAATACCCTCAGGTGGTATGGCCATCTGGACACAATTTGATCCTGCTTATAATCTACAGGATATTGCCTTGAAAGTAAGGGAGAAGGGATTGTTTCTTTCTTCAGGAAGGTATTTCAATCCTGAAAACAAAAATCTGAATGCAACCAGGATGGGTTTTGCATCACTCACCTTTGATGAAATGGAAGAAGCAGTGGATATGCTGGATAAAGTAATAAGGAAGTGATATCGATTACATGCGCTTCTTCAAAACAGGAATAGAGATCATGCCCGCAGCATCACGATAATCAACCGATAGTATTTCACCGGGACGATAAAAGCGATAACGATTTCCTGTTCTGTTTCCTGTAACAGTCAATGCTGTTTTGCCTGTGTATTCAAAGGTGATGTCGCTTTCACTTTCTATTTGTTCGGTAGAAATACCGCTATCATTCCGGCGTGATGAATACTCCATTCTTTTTTTGCCACAGTTGCACATTAGTAACAGGTTTAAAGTTTTTTAATAAATCTTAAAGATCACTTCATCTTAATTACCGGTCAGTTAATCTTCACGGTACTCACTGTCATCATTTCGTTTAGCTCTTGTAGCCTGCTCCAGTAAACAGGCCATTCCTGACAACGCAAGCCATGCTATTATTTTTTCCAACCAATTATGTCCGATGTAAAATGCGAATGGTATAGCCGTCCAGATACTGAGACAGTAAAAGCAGTCGAGCAGGCTTCCGAAGAAACCTGCTCCTGCTTTTTTTCGCATCAAAAAGATGATATCAAATGGTCCGTCTTCCTTTCCCAGCAAATGGGTGAGGCGCCAAACAGCCAGTGCTGCTACTATAAAGGTGAACCAGTTCATCGGTTTTTATTAATCAATTATCACGAAGACAAAAACCACGGACATCACTATTAGTATGACCAATTTTGTGAGAGCTGATGATGGTTCTGTCCGATGCGTCGATACGCACATTGTAACCGCATTTCACTACACCAATGGTATGAATTACAAACGTTCCGTTTTTTCCACCGCCAGGCAATGTACCTGCTGCATAACTTAAACCACTGATGCCTGAAAGGCCATCCACGTCAACTGTTGGTCCAGGGTTGGGTGTAACCGAGATGCCGAAAGAACCTGCATGAGTATCCAGCATGGTGTATGTACCAGTGATGTCAGTGCCTGTAACAAAATCAGCACAGTCACCTCCAATGGCAGGATCGATATGTATCTGGACATTGGGACCAGTAGCGTCCACCAAAATGGTTACTGCACCATTCAAGTCATTATAGATATTGTTGAAAATATCTTTAGCCTGCAACCTGATTGTGTGCTTACCTTCTCCGTATGCATAGTACCGGCCAAGCAATCCTCCAACGATATTGGTGCCTGCAGTTTGCAGGTAAGGGATCCAGCCATCAGCAAGCGGATCAAAAGGATTATCCAGAAATACACCCAGGGTATCAGTAGTGATCACCTGGTGATCGGCGAGCGGCAATTCAATTCCTCCGGGTTTAGTAACCAGAAAGCGATAGCTCATTCCGGGAGTGTAAGAGAAGATGTTACCAATCAGTTCGATGGTTCCATAGAACGGACTGCTCAATGCACCGCCAAGAGATCCTGCAAGATTGGTTGTTGCAAGTCCTGTAGCATTGTTAATATCATCCACCACCATTCCACCAACTTTTTCCAACACTACAGTAATGTTACCTGGTGATACATCTTTAGGTAAAGGTTTTACTTCTACTTCACACTCTTCCCAATCACCATAAGCGGCAACATAGTTGGGATTGTTTGGAGTCGGTGGCGTATTCCATGAGAGTATTCCTTTCAGTTTTGCTTTTCCAACCTGGCACCATGCTTTACGATGCGGATCGAGATTAACGCCAAGTGCTACATCATACCAGATGCCATCAGCAGGATTATCAGGAATATCATGCACGGTTGAACTTCCTGTGCCCATGTATTCCCATCCACTGCCAAAATCCATGTAAAAAGCAATATACTCCTTACTTCCCGTTGTACAGAGGTCACCGAGATATCCTGTTTTGCGCTTTACCTGTACGGCAGCATGCAGCGTATTCAAATCACGGTTTAAACTCACACACTGCAGCTCTTCATAATCGGTGTTGAATTTAGGAGCATAGTAAAAATCAAGAATTCCGGGAATATTGAATCCCGGCAACAGGTTAGCAAGAACTGCATGGTTGGTATCGTTGCTTGCCAATAATTTGCTGATGCTTTGCATAGCAATGCGTGATTCCTGTACTTCTTTGCCGTATTGGGCTTTCAACTGCAATGGTGTAAGTGTTGCCTTTGCAATGGGCTGGAAAAATTTTACCTGTTCCTTCAGATCTGGAAGGTATTTTTTCTCAAAGTCCGGTACCAGGATTTCGGGATTCAATTTCAATTCGTTCACATTCACCAACAGGTCTTTAATGTAGCACCAGATGCTGTTGCTGGGTGCGATCTGAATCCTTGCTTCCTTCACATCACCCCATACGAAAGGAAAATTAGGATCTCCTGCTGTGGGTGGTGCATTCCATGAAAGGATGGCGCGAACATTTGGCAATACAGCCTTGTCCTGACAGCAACTTGACTTATTCGGACTGAGGGTAATCTGAGCATAATAGCAAAGATCATCGCTGAATGTGTGGTCATATATACCGAGTTCAGCCAGGCCTTCATCGATCCATGTGCCGTTGTTATTATAGTCAACAAAGAAGCGAACATATTCACGGCTTCCGCCCTGGCAGGCATCACCTGAATAACCGCTGGCTTGTTTCACATTAATGACAACGCCCAGCGTTTTTGTTTCCGGTTTGTAGTCGATACAACCCAGCTCTTCGTAGTATGTTTGATAGCTGCTTAATAACTGAACCGGTTGATAATTGCTTAATAAAGCTTTGTCCTTTACTGTTCCAAAGTAATTTGGATTTTCCAGCAGGTGCAATTTTGTGTTGATGCGGAGCTGAACAAGTTTTTCAGCATCCAGTTTTACATTTGCCATAAATTCAATTTTTTGTATTTAGAATAGGTTTCTCATTATTGATGCAGGGAGCAACCTTACCTGCCAAAGGGTTATTTTTGGTAGTTGTTAATTGAAACATTTTATCCGTGGATTTATCAGGATAGATTTGATTAATAGTTCATTCAGGGATTGTACGTTTGCTTATAAGGGTGCAAATCTACCGCTGTGCAGAGAGGCTTCACAAGTCCACTAATGTGGGACTAACGTAACTTGTTCATAAAAAAACTATGTATTAAAAAAATAGCAAGCTCCACGGATAAGACTGATTAAACCGTGGAACATAGCCTACAAGAATGATGGAGATTTACAAATAGTATTTTTTATCGGCAGGCAAAAGCTGACCAGAGGGTTACTTTTTTGTTTAATAGAATAATCTGGAGTTACACACCTTCCCGCTACACTAGTAATCAGCATTGGTATACGATAAAATAATAGATCCAATGGTAGTAGCGCTCGCCGTTTTTTTCTTCCACCGATAAAGCAGATAAAATTAAATCTGCTTAATTTTTGTCATCTGAGGTCAAAAGTATCTGAAGTAACCACAATTTGCCATTGAAGCCCCAAAAGGCCAATTTTAGTTTCCATTTTCCGATAAATGGCTATCTTTCGCATCCTGAGAAATCAGGAGGATACAAAGGGAATGAAGTAACTTAACTGAGAGCACGAATAACAATTTGCCGTGTCAGTATTTCACCTGAAATCATATTCATTATAACAAAAAAAACCTAACCCATTTCAAAATGGATTTAAAAGAAATACAGGAACTCATTAAGCTCCTCAACAAATCAAACATCTCGGAGATCCGCATCGAGCGCGATAACTTCAAGATCATGCTGCGTACGCAGGATCAGAATGGTCCTGTACAATATGTCAGCCAGACTCCTGCTGTAACGGTTTCAGCTGCAACTTCTCCGCAGGTATCCAATGAGGCACCACCTCCGGTTTCAAAAGCTGAAGCGGCTGATGATACATCAAAGCTCATCACTATCAAATCGCCCATGATCGGTACTTTTTACCGCTCTTCATCTCCTGATAAGGCTTCCTTCGTTAATGTAGGTGATGAAATAAAACCCGGAACAGTACTCTGCATTGTGGAAGCAATGAAATTGTTCAATGAAATTGAATCGGAACATTCCGGTCGGATCGTAAAGGTTTTGATGGAAAATGCAAAACCCGTGGAGTACGATCAACCATTGTTCCTGATTGAACCACTCTAAATTGAAGATTCGGCGTTTGTTTTTATAAAGACAGTATCCAGATTTTCAGCTCATCACTTTTTCAAAAAATAGTTCGTGGCCAAAAAAGGGACGTTAAATAAAGTATTGATAGCAAACCGGGGCGAAATTGCGTTGCGTATTATTCGTACCTGCAAGGAAATGGGAATTAAAACGGTGAGTGTTTATTCTACCGCCGACCGTGAATCGCTCCATGTGAAATTCGCAGATGAAGCCGTTTGTATTGGTCCGCCTCCCGGAAAAGAATCGTACCTGAGCATGGCTAAAATAATGGCAGCCGCTGAGATCACAGGTGCTGATGCTATTCATCCCGGTTACGGATTCTTATCAGAAAATGAAAAATTCGCGGAGATCTGTGGGAAGTATGGTATCAAGTTTATTGGCCCTACACCACACCAGATTGCAATGATGGGTGATAAGATCACAGCAAAGGATACCATGAAGAAGGCTGGTGTTCCGGTAATTCCCGGTTCTGAAGGATTGGTGACAGATCTTAAAGAAGGAAAGAAGACCGCAAAAAAAATAGGTTACCCAATTATCCTGAAAGCTACGGCCGGAGGCGGTGGTAAAGGAATGCGGATTGTGTGGAAAGAAGAAGAATATGAGAATGCTTTTAATTTGGCCCGCACAGAAGCAGGTGCTTCTTTTGGAAATGATGGTGTTTACCTTGAAAAATATGTGGAAGAACCACGTCACATTGAGATTCAGGTTGCAGGCGATCAGTATGGCAAAGCCTGTCACTTGTCCGAGCGTGATTGCTCGATCCAGCGCCGCCATCAAAAACTGCTGGAAGAAAGCCCCTCACCTTTTGTAACTCAGGAACTCAGGGAGAAAATGGGAGCCGCAGCCATCAAGGCCTGCAAAGCTATCAGCTATGAAGGTGTTGGTACCGTAGAATTCCTGGTAGATAAACACCGCAACTTCTATTTCATGGAAATGAATACGCGTATCCAGGTAGAGCATCCTGTTACGGAAGAAGTGATCAATTACGATTTGATAAAAGAGCAGATAAAGATTGCTGCCGGAGAACCCATTTCCGGGAAAAATTATTTTCCTTCCATGCATGCCATCGAGTGCCGCATCAACGCGGAAGATCCGCACAATGATTTCAGGCCCAGTCCTGGTAAGATCACAACGTTGCATACACCTGGAGGCCATGGTGTCCGAATAGATTCACACATTTACGACGGCTATACCATCACTCCTTTTTATGATTCTTTAATAGCGAAGATCATCACCGTTGCACAAACCCGTATTGAGGCTATTGCCACTATGGAGCGTGCTTTAAGTGAATACGTGATTGAAGGTGTGAAGACCACCATCCCCTTTCACCTTGCACTGATGAAGGATAAGAATTTCCGCGATGGAAATTTCAACACCTCCTTTTTACAGACATTTAAATTTTAAATCTTCAGAGAAGCAATTGATCTTTAGCTAAATTATTTCTCCGGATAGAGCACAAACTGAGCATAATTATTTCTGTTGAAATATTTGGAAGCGAGACGTTTGAAATCCGCTCCTGTTAATGCCTCAATTTGTTTATTGTAGTCTTCCAGCTCAAGAATACTTTCTCCATTCACCGCACTTTGAACCAATGCACTCATCCAGAAATTATTCTGTTTCAAATTGAGTTCCCTTTCTTTAAGCAGTAGTTCTTTTACCTTCAGCAAGTCGGTTGCATTGCATCCATTTTGTTTTACAGAATCTATTACCTGCATGGTAGCAGCTACCAGCTTGCCGACATTGTCAGGAGAACAACTAAAAGAAACCGTGAGTTGATAGCTGCTTTCAGGATAGTGTTTAAGTGAAGGTGAAATACCAACGCCATACACACCCCCCATTTCTTCGCGCATGGTTTCACGGAGTTTGATACTCATCAATCGCTGCAATGCATTCACTTCATTTCTGTTGAAGCGGTTGTATTCGAATGGCCCTCCGAAAATTATCCTGACAGCACTTTTGGGTTCGCTGCCTTTCTTTACATTCTTTGTTACAATTCCTGTAGGAGGTACAATATGAAGGTTGCGGTAATTTTCCTTTTTTCCGCCAGCCGGTAGTCCACCGAGATATTTTTCTATCAAAGGTTTTAGTTCCTCTGCTTTAAAACTTCCCACCAGCACAAATGTCCAGTTGCCGGAATTGGAGAAGCGCTCTTTGTAAATTTCAAAAGCACGATCATGATTCACTTGCTTTAGCTTTTCTACGTCAACGGGCAGAAAGCGAAAATTGTGCTGATTCATCACTAACTGAATGGTGTCTCTGAATGCTGCTTCCGGACTTGAGTGTTGATTCTGCAGGAAAGCCACATCCTGTGCAAGGGTGGATTGAAAGGCAACACTGTCTTTTCGCGGGGCAGTGAAATAAAGATATACCAACTGAAGCATCGCTTCCATATCAGAAACAGAAGCACTGCCACTAATGGATTGCTGCAGTTCAGTGATTGACGGCGACACAGACACTACTTTGTCACTCAGGAATTTTTCCAATGCAATGGCATCATAACTTCCAAGTCCCGAACTACTGATTATTCCCGGAGCGTACACAGCCGACATGAAATCCTTTTCGTTGTACAATGATGTACCTCCCCAACTAAACCCGTTTAGTGTTACCTCATCATTCTTAAAATCAGTGGGCTTCAAAATTACTTTTATGCCATTCTCCAGTGTCCATTCCGTGATATTGTAAAGCTCGGTTTTTGTTTCCTTTAAAACCCTGGAAGGTGTTGGTTGCTTTTCAATCAGCGGTGTATTCATTACCTTGTCGATGTAAGGTGTCACTTTGCCGGATTGGCTTGCACTGAAAATTTTCCGGATATTTTCTTCTGAAGGAATTACGACCCCTTCCTTTTCAGGTGCAGTAATTACAATAACACAATTGGAACCATTGCTGATCCATTTTTGGGAAAGTGCATTTACTTCATCCAATCTGATTTCAGAAAGTAACGGTGTTTGATTATTGTATTCCCATTCTATTCCCGGAGATGGAACATGATTGAGATAATGCCTGATATATTCTGATGCGAAATTCCGCGATTCTGTTTTATTCATTTCATGATAAGCTCTTTCTGTATTGCGGAGCAGTTCCTTTTTTGCACGCTCCAATTCTGTAGCAGTAAATCCAAAGCGTCGGATGCGCTCATTTTCTTCCAAAACAGTTTGCAATCCACGTTCAACACCATTGTCCTTCACAATAGCAAAATTGCTATAGCTGGATTTCGTGCGGACCATCGAACCGAAACCTGAACCACCATAAGTAAAAGGCGGATCTGCCTGTTGAACCAGCTCGCTGTAGCGGTGATCTGTCATGGTGTTATAGAGCTCAGCTAAAAGTGTAACCCGGTAGTCCCCGATTGTTTTCACTTCTTCATTCGGAAGTTTATACTCTACAGAAATTGCAGTATACGTTGCCTCCTTATCAGTTGCTATACTCACAAGCAGGTTTTGATGATCGGGAACAGGGTACAGCGTTCTGTTTTTTTCCTGTTTGGGATTTTTTAGCAATGAAAATTTTTCTTTAATCTGTGCTTCTACTTTTGAAGGATCAAAATCTCCTACTGCAATCACTGCCATCAGATCCGGCCGGTACCAGGTCCGATAAAAACTTATCAAAGTATCATATGGAGCCCTTTCAATAATTTCCTTTTTACCAATAGGCAGCCGGTCAGCATACCTTGAATCATGAAAAAGCACTGGAAAATACTTTCGTTGCATTCTGTCACTTGCACCCTGGCCCAATCTCCATTCCTCCACTACCACCCCTCTTTCCTTATCAATCTCTTCGGCATCAAATGAAACCCCCTGTGCCCAGTCCTGGAGCACCTGTATACCTTTCAGAAATATCTTTTCTGTATCAGTTGGAATCTGCAACATATACACCGTTTCATCAAAACTTGTATAGGCATTTAAATCGGCGCCAAAACGAACTCCGGTGCGCTCTAAAAAATCCACCAATTCACTTTTTTTGAAATTAGTCGTCCCGTTGAATGCCATGTGTTCACAAAAATGCGCCAATCCCTGCTGCTGATCTGACTCGAGCATTGATCCGGCGTTTACGACCAATCTTAATTCAGCCCGATGCTCTGGCTTAACATTTTTTCGCACATAATAGGTTAATCCATTTGCCAATACGCCTGTCCTGACATTGGAGTCAAACGGAATTAATTCATGCGAAATTTTTTGTTGCGCCGATAAAGTAGTGCACCATAAAAAAGCAATCAAAAACACACTATTTTTTTTCATAAAAGAATTTTGGTTGAAAGCACATCACTCATGCTGCGGGTGTGTATCAAATTGTCGCTAAATGGTACCGTCATGCCGAATTTATTTCGGCATCTCTGCCAAATTGGGAGATCCCGATCCCGATAATCGGGACGGGATGACAGCCATGATTTGCATTTTTCAACCATCATTGCCACAATTTGGTATACCCCCCATGCTGCCCTTTTGATCTGGCAAATTAAGAACATTGTAATTTCATTATCTTTAAGCAACTGGATTTTACTGCAGACATATTTTTCTAAAAAGACCACATCACACTTCAATGAAATATCATTCATACGTTGGTTATCTCAGTATCCTGTTTCTGATACTGCCTTCGAAACAATCAACTGCACAACTCCCTTTCCATTGGGAGGACATTAAAACCGGTGAAACACAGGAGCCTGTTTACATTGCACCACCATCTAGCTTTAGTGATGGTATCCGTACAGCAGATTTTGCAATCACCTACAATGGATTTACACCGGATGCCCAGGCTGCTTTTCAATATGCTGATGACATCTGGTCCTCGTTACTCAATTCAACAGTATCCATCAAAGTAAATACTTATTTCGTACCACTGGTGCCGGGGCTGTTGGGTATCACGCTTCCAAATGGCAGGAAAGATTTTGCCGGAGCACCGCAAGCCAATACCTGGTATGCTACCTCTCTGGCAAATTCAATAACTGGCACTGAGTTGAATACCGGCGAATTTGATTTTGATTTGTATTTGAACAGCACTGTCAGCTGGTATTACGGCATTGATGGAAATTGTCCTGCAGGTAAATACGATCTTGTTTCGATTGTACTGCATGAAATGTGTCACGGTTTAGGCTTTGTTGGATTGGCTAAAGTAGCAGGTACCGAAGGTTCATTTGGATTGTTGCAGGCTGCTGACTTCGCTCCCATCGTCACTTCGTTTCCCTGGCCGGATCTTGATACATTGCCCAGTATTTTTGATTCGAAGCTTCAGGATTCCAACGGAAATTTTCTCACCACGTTTACCAATCCTTCAACCGAGTTGAAAAGTTTGTTTACCGGCAACCAGGTATATTTTGATGGAGAAAATGCATTGATGATGAACGGGGGTGTGAAACCAAGAATGTATGCACCTTCTGCATTTTCATTAGGGTCCAGCTTACTACACCTGAATGAAAGCACTTATCCCGCAGGTAATATTAATGAACTGATGACACCTTTTTCCGGAACTTCCAATGCAGTGCATGATCCGGGACCCATTGTAATAGGGATTTTAAAAGACATTGGATGGAATGTGAATTATAACGTGGGTATTGAAGATATTTCCGCCACTGAAACATCTTTTAAAGTTTTTCCAAATCCTGCACAAAATCAATTACAACTTTCATATGCAAATCAATTCACAGAACAAGCTACACAACTTGAAATTTTTGACATGTACGGCAGAAGTGTGATGACACTGAAAAATGCCACTGCCACTATAGATGTTTCAACACTTCACCCTGGTATATATTTCATACAATTGAAAACCAAAAATAAAAACCTAAGTGACAAATTTCTAAAAAGCTAAAAAACAAAACTCCGTTCTTTCAATTACTTTCTATTTTGTATCTTTCTCTTACCGTGTTTAAAATGCTTTTTATATGAAGAATCTTTTACTCATTTTTATTGCATTACTGATGTGCACCCCAGCAAAAGCGCAGTCGAACTGGTTTCCTGAAGATGCTGAGTGGATCAATATTTACGGCACCACATCATCTTCCGGTTATACAAAAATTAAAGTGGCCGGTGATACTATTTTGAATGGCCTTGCATGCAAAAAATTGGTTTCCTCAACAATTCAACAAGTCTTTCCTGATCAATCAATTCACTATTCACTGGATGAGCATTATGTATTTGAATCAAATCAGGTTGTTTATATTTTCAAAACCAATCAACAGCAATTTGACACCCTTTATAACTTTAATGCCCTCGCCGGAGATCAATTAAGTTTTTATAGCGAATTGTATCCAGACGGATATCAGGAAGTAACAGGTACCGGACTCACCATCATAAATAATCAGGAGTTAAAATGGATAGCTGTTAAATATCATATCATAGATTGGGCAGACGGTGTAAGCGACACCCTGATTGAAAAGATAGGCAGCACTTTATTTAATGTTTTACTTATAAATATTGGTTATCAGTTTGAATGGGAAATGCTATGCAGTTATTCAGACAACCTTATCGGAATGTATTCCCCAAAAGACATGAATTGCGATTCATTGTACAATGCACTCCTCATTTCTACCGTAAATGAAGCAAAGAATGAAGGTGCTTTGAAAATTTTTCCAAACCCGGTGCAAGATCGACTGCAACTGATATTTTCAAATCAATTCAACGCACAAATAGAACAACTTGAAATTTTTGATTTATACGGCAGAAGCATGATGAAATTGAAAGAAGTGCCAACCTTCATAAACACTGAATCACTGCATTCAGGTATCTATTTTTTAGAAATAAAAACCCACAATCAAACCCTGAAAACCAAATTCGTCAAGAACTGAAAGTAAAACAGACAACTCACTACTCACTACTCGTTACTAACTACTACCCCAGCAAAACCTTCCACCCTTCCAATAATTTTCCTTCATCCAAATACTCCTTCGCGAGCAAGTGACGATGGTATTCTAATGATTCTGCATCATTGTTAAATCGCTCCATCAATTCATTCACGGCGTCAAGCACATTTACTGCGGCTAACTCTTCTTTAGATGGAAGATGTTCTGCGTTTCCTAATTGTCCGAGATTATTACCAGTTAATACTTTGCTGTTGCGGATAAAAGGAGGAAGCTGGTCAATACCAATCGCAGGTTTGGTATTTGGCTTCTGCACTTCAAACAAAGCAGCGCCGGAAGCACGTACATAGTAATCGCCTCCCAGGCGTGCTACGAGATCGATTTTATGCTGATCAATACGCGACTGATCATTAAGCACCGATTTACTGATGTGTATCAACAAAATTTCACAAATGATCAGGTTAGCTGCTCCTCCCTGATCTCCCATTGGTTTTACTTCCACCACCCTGCATTCAAATTGCACAGGTGATTCTTTTACACGAAACGGTTTCACTTTTTCTGATGGAACCGGAGTGAATCCCGCCTTTTCGAATTCATTCACGTCTTTCGCAAACTCCACGCTTGAAAGTGAAGTCTGATGCACCATGCTGTAATTAACTGTATTGATTACTACTTCCGGAACTTCAAGTATGTTCTCTAATGTGTGCTTGGTAGTATTGTCGCGGACACGCCGTGCCGGGGAAAAGATGAGCGTAGGGGGATTGCTCCCAAAAGCATTAAAAA
>JBDSEW010000136.1:0-12821 GCA_039919825.1 Chitinophagales bacterium
GGTGACCTTGCGCCACTTACTGCTATAGGCATCAACCTTCCGAATGCCGAATGGATTCGTGAAGACTTTGGATCAAAGTCAGTTACCATCGGTAACATTACCCATGCATATGCGGAAGATGGCAAGACCAGTGGTGTGCTCGAAGAGTTTTATTTTAACGATACCATCAAAAATCGCTTGGAGGAATTTGGTTCGATCACCGACAACCTGCATACCGACATGCATGAGGTAATTGGACATGCATCCGGCAAGCTCAATGCAGGTATAGGAACCTTCAATGAAACCTTAAAGAATTATGCAAACACTTTAGAAGAAGCCCGTGCCGACCTCGTGGCATTGTATTATATGATTGATCCGAAATTGGTGGAGATAGGAGTGATGCCTACAGCAGATGCGGGAAAGTCAGAGTATGACCGTTACATCGCGAACGGCCTCATGATCCAGTTAACCCGTTTGCCGGAAAATGAAAATCAACTGGAAGAGTCGCACATGCGTAACCGCCAGATGATTGCTTCCTGGTGTTATGAAAATGGAAAGAAAGAAAACGTGATTGAAAAAGTAACCAGTGATGGCAAGACCTATTTTGTTGTTCGTGATTACAATAAATTGCGGACCCTTTTCGGCCAGTTGCTTCGCGAAGTACAACGCATTAAATCTGAAGGCGATTATAATTCCGGAAGTGCATTGGTAGAAACTTACGGGGTGAAAGTTGATCCTGCTTTACACAAAGAAGTACTGGAACGCTACAAGAAATTGAAAATCGCTCCATATAAAGGATTTATTCAACCGAAGTTGGTGCCGGTAATGAATGGTGATCGGATCACAGACGTGAAGCTGGAATATCCGGATGATTTCACGAAGCAGATGATAGAGTATGGAAAAAATTATTCGGCTTTGCCGGATGTGAATTGAAAAAAGGTTGTTGATTTGGTCCCCAGGATTGTGTAGCAGAATGTATTTATCATATTCTTATTCACAGTGAAATGATGAAATAAATCAGCACCTTCAACTGGATGTACGTCCAATTACAGCAATTCAAATTCTTTTACCATGGAAGGAAATGAAATTCTACGATCACAGATTTTTGAAATCATCAAAAACCAGATAAAGGATAATTGGCCTCCGGAAACAAAGATTACTTACAACCGATTAATAAAACAAGGATATAATGATCTTGAAGTGAATCAACTGATAGGTCAGTGTATAGTGGTTGAATTATTTGAAATTTTGAAGTATAAAAAAGTTGGGATGAGAAAAGGTATGTTGGTAATTTGAAGAACCTTCCGCAGAAGCCATTCAGCGAATAAAAGTTTGTACAATTAAATCTACAAATACCACCTGCTGAATGTAAGCCACTTCCATGAAGGGAGGCTGCATTATCGCAACTACAGCATGATCAATTTCCAGACGCCAGCCAGGTTTTTATTTTTAGTGAGATGAAGACTATAAATGCCTGCGGGAAGATTTTCTCTCAGCATTTGGTAGGTTTCTTTGTTTCGAACCTGAAATTGCCTGCATAATATTCCTGCTGCATTGTAAAGTTGAATGCTGAATACACCGGGAGTTTTGGATTGAAGGGTTAGATTTGTAAAGGAAGTAAAAGGGTTGGGACAGGAAAGGATTTCCAAAGCATCATCAGCAACAGGTACATGTGTGTTGCCAACAAAATAGGTCTCAGCTGAAGTATCAATGGTGCCATCCATAAAGGTGACTGCCACTTTGTAAAATCCCGGAGACGCATTCTCTAAAGTCTGGTGATTGCCTGCAGGAACCAGGACATCGTTTAAAAACCATTGATAATCTGTTCCATAGTTCGCAATAAGTTTATTGTTGCCTTTTTTAAGGAGCGCGAAACTATAACCCTCAAACTTTTCAAAGTTTATTACCTCGCAATAGGGTAAAATGGTATCAATGCTATTGTTGACCATATCGAAAAGAACCAGGTGATCCGTACTTGTAGTCAAGTCATAATTGGGGATAAGAAACTTTTTGTTTTGTAAATCCATGTTTCCAAATTGACTGTTCAAACGATTCTGCTCATAGAAAAAGCCCAAAGAATCAACTTCACCACTTATTGGATCAAATTGAACAATCTCGCCTCTTACATCCTCAGCCCCGGGATGAATACATCTCCATCCATAATAAATATTTGAATTAGGATCGAAAGAGAGATCGGTTGGAACGGAAATAATGGGAACATCTGACCAATCAGGATCATAATTAGGAATGTGCGTGGTGTCTATAATAATGCCTGCTGTATCTGCTGTAACCCAATAAAGAAATGGGATTGAAGGGTCACCTGATATAAATGAAAAGTTTCCATTCATATAGTTGTAAATTCGATTCGAACCTCCGAGCATAGAGTTGGTACCTGAAATATCAGCCATCAATGAGATTGAACCTGTCGCGAGATCGAATGCTTTCAATTGATTATTTAACACATAAAGCATTCGATTGTTAAATGGATCATATTCCAAATTAGCACAGCCAACTTCAAAAGGCATGGCGGTGTAACTCCCATTGGCAATATTAATAGTGAACAGGTGAATACCAGGTAATGAATCAGCCCAGCCCGCAAAAAAATATCTTTTATTGAATGGATCAATTGCATTCAAATTGTTCTGCACTCCAAAGGATCCGTGAAAAGCATAACCGGTATCAAGAACTCCTGTTAGATAATCCAGGGAAACAAATGTACCGCTGTTGTATAACCAGTTACCAGAGCTATCATTTACTCCTTCATAAGTAAATCCATACAATTTGGGACTTTGAGCTGACAAATAAGAGATCCCTGAAAGAATGAGCAGGAGAATGGTAAAAATGAGTTTCATATAGATCATTTTTTGCCTGTAACGCAAATATTTTGTTAATATTATTTCACAATGTTGTCCGACAAAAAAAAGCGCTCTGGGTTATAACCCAATACTGAAACACATCCCATATCTTATCCCTTAACCGTGCTGTCCTGGAAATGAGATCGTGATTCTAACCCCCACCCATTTCCTGTATCATCTCCCCACCATTCGTATTCTTTCTTTTGAATAAGGAGGCATCAAACTTCCCGAACTTATAACTGAAGTTCAAGCGGATGAACTGTGGATCGCGTGAACGGCTGGAAGTTTGGTTGAAATAATCCGTTTCGTAATAGGTCTCATATTTTTTAGTACGCAGAATATCAGAAAAGCTTAGCGTGACTGTAGCGGCTTTATTTTTCAGGAATTCTTTCTTCACCGAAAAATCAACTCCATACACCGGTTTCACATAACCCTGTAATGTAGCAGGTGGCGTTCCAAAAAAACCACCACCCATCCCACGTCCACCACCTCCGCCACCACCTGTTTGCGGCACAGCAGTTTTTGATTGATAGTCGCCACTTAATTGAAGCGTAAAATTCAACGGCAGTTTAAAAGCCATATTCACTTTTGCGAACCAGCTGAACTGGCTGTTGGTGAGGCCGGTTTCAATATTGCTTCCATCAATATAAGATTGAAAGAGGTTGAGGTTGGTGGAGATGTTGAACCATTTCTTAATGGCATTCGTGGAAGTCAGCTCCAAACCAACAAGGTAACTTGAATTTGCATTTTGATAAGTGTTGATGATAACCTCACTCATCAGTGTGGTGTCATAAGTCAGTTCCTGGTAACGGGTGATCAGGTTATTGGTGTTCTTGAAATAAGCAGTTGCAAGCAGGCTGTTTGATTTATTAAAATTTTTATCATAAGAGAATTCCAGGGTATTCGTAAACTGTGGCAGCAGGTCCGGGTTACCACGTTGAAGGTTTAATGAATCAGAATAATCAGTAAACGGCATCAATTGAAAGAAGGTGGGACGGTCGATGCGGCGTGAATAGCTGAGTTGCAGATCACTGTTCTTGCTAAGCGCATAACTTAAGAAGCCACTCGGAAAAAGACTGAGCGGAAAATTATTCTTAAAAGATTGATTCTCGTCAGTGAGTATTCCTGAATAAAAAGAACTTTCCACACGAAGTCCTGCCTTGTATTGAAACTTATCGAACGTTCCGCTTAACGTGGTATAACCCGCATACACCTGGTCGTTAAAAGTATAGTTGTTGATGTCGGGCACTTCCACCAGGTAATCCAGGGAGTCGTCCAAAACATATACGTGGTTCTCTGATTCGAAACTTCTGAGGGCAGCCCTGGCACCTGCTTCTACCAGCATGTTTTCTGCGATGGGACCTTCATAGTCTGTTTGTGCTGTAAAAAAACGGTTGGTGCCGTTTCCTTCCTGCTGTTGCAATCCTTCTGTTCCAATCGGATTTTGCTCCGGATCATAATACTGGGTCACGTACTTCGAATCATTTTCACTCACGCTTTGATTGTAATTCAGATCAGCACTGAGCGTCTTTCCTTCTTTTGGAAAAAGATGTTTGTAAAGTAATGCACCGCCTCCATTCTGAAAACTGCGGTTGCTTTCTGTATTCCTGATTGCCTGGCTGCTGCTGATTCCGGAATCAAGTAATGTATCTGTTCTAAGAAACAGTTCATCCTCGGAATTGAATTTGCCTTGAGTGTACGAGCCGCTGAGGGTAATGGTATTCCTGTTGTTCAGAAAATAATCAATGCCTGCATTTCCCGAAATAAACTGGTTGTTGTTGATGGGTGTGTCGCTCTGGAAAACATTGGTGAGTGGTTCGTCAAATAAATTGTATCGTTCGGTGCTGCTATAGCTGATAGATTTCCGCTGGTTAATGTTGGCGCTCGCAAAAACATTCACTTTTCCTTCCCGCACATTCATGTCTCCTCCGGCATTTATTTTACCGCGTTTATCAATACCGGCGCGAAGGTTTCCATTGTAACCTATGCGACGGCTTTTCTTCATCACAATATTGATGATGCCTGATTGTCCACCGGAAGCGTCGTATTTCGCAGAAGGGTTGGTAACCACTTCAATTTTTTCAATGGCATCGGAAGGGATCTGGTCGATAGAAAGGGTAGTGGGCCTTCCATTCACAAAAATCGTTGGAGCTGCATTGCGAAGCGAAACGTTGCCATCGATATCTACATTTACAGAAGGTACTTTTTTAAGCACGTCTTCGGCTGTGCCGCCCGCGTTGGAAGGATCTTTTTCAACATTGTAAACTTTCTTGTCGAGTTCTAACTTGTAGAGTGACTCCTCGCCCGAAACTACTACTTCAGAAAGCGTGATTGCAAGCGGCTTCAGTTTAATATTGCCG
This sequence comes from Chitinophagales bacterium, assembly GCA_039919825.1. Lineage (GTDB taxonomy): Bacteria > Bacteroidota > Bacteroidia > Chitinophagales > UBA10324 > JACCZZ01. The sequence goes on from JBDSEW010000136.1 coordinate 5,195, forward strand.
AGATCCTTGTCCAACCCACCAGCCATTTGTTGTCCCGCTTTGATATCGAAAGCCACTTTTTGATTCAGCGAATCGTAACCGATGGCTGTAATGTGCATCGAAAGATTTCCTTTCGCCGGTATGTTTTCAAGGCTGAAATCACCATTGGCTTCGGTCAATGCCCCGGTAACTAAATTTCTTGCTGACTTTTTATTTATAGAATCATATTTGGTTTGAAAAAGCTGCACCGTGGCGAATTCGATTCCCTTTCCGGTTTTTTCATCTAAGATTCTCCCATACAAATGTCCTGTAGCCATCTGACGGCCTGAGCCATTTCCAACTTTACCGGTAGGTGATTGTGCATAGACTGTAACGGATAAAATAATTGACAGCACAATCAATACAGCTTGCTTCATATTGTTATTCAGGTTCAAAATGGATGGTCAAAAAAATTAACGCAAAAATAGTTGATACGGGTGGAACGAACACACAGGCAGAAAGTTCATGCGATCATTTTTCGTCCCATTTGATTATCCGGTAGATAATCTTTTTGCCCGTAATTATTAAAGTTTTTAACTAGCCCGATAATTAATTCAATGTTTAAAGTAGCAGTAGTAGGAGAATAGAAACTTAGTGCCTTTGCGCCTTCGTAGCAATCGATTTTGCTACGAAGGCGCAAAGGCGCTAAGAAGATGGTAAATGAGTCCTTTTTTCCTGATACTCCCACTTGTAATCTTTAACTTTTAAATAACTTTTCTAACTGGTTTGCATACGTTCACTACGGAATTACAATGAATTCACTAAATTTCACCTGCAAATTTTGCGAACATGAGCATTCCGCTTATCGAAAAAGAAGAACTTACACACTTTCATTTTGTGCAGCATGAAGTATTGAGCAGTCAGTATGAAATAGAGCTGAGAAAAATATTACTGGAGGAAGCTATGCTGCTTGGCAACGGAGAAAAGCACAAAGTAAAAATCATCTTTGAAGCAACAGATGGATTGAAAATGGTGGAAACTACTGTTTGGGACACTACTGATTCTCACATTGAATTAAAGGGTGGAATTGATATTCCGATTTGCTGTATCAGGGAGGTGTTGATCTGATGTGTATATTGATTGGTGTGCAAATGTGCCGATGCTGTTAATAATTTATTGCTCATAGCTGATAGTTCATCTCACCAGTGTCAGATTCCCCTTCAATACTTCTTCTTTCCCGTTCATAAAACGAAGGTTGATGGAGTAAGCATAAACCCCCATCTCACCAGGAATTCCTGCAACCATCCCATTCCAACCGCTTAATGGATCCGTGCCATGATAAACTACTTTGCCCCAGCGGTTAAAAATTTTCATGTCGATAGACTCAAGGTTGGTATTAGCCGGAATGAATACGTCGTTTATCCCATCTCCATTTGGAGAAAATGCTGTTGGAACAAATCCAATCGTAGCAGGTATCACATTGATGTATGCCTTTGAAATCGAGTCACTGCAATCTCCAGGACCGGTAACTATAAGTGTTACAGTATATTCTCCCGGAGCATTGTAAGTGTGCAGGGGGTCTTCGTCTGTGCTGAAAGTGCTGTCGTCAAAATCCCATTCATAGCTTGTAGCGCCGGTGGTTTGATTTTTAAATTGAAACACTGCATCCATTAATTCCACAGGTTGATTGAGTGCGGGATCTACCGTAAAATCTGCGACCGGGTGAGAATAGACATGGATAATATCCTGCAATACCACTGTAGTGCTGCACCCCAGTGAATTACTTACTGTTTCAGTAATGCTCCATATACCTGCATGAAAGAGGTGATCAGGATGCTGGACCGATGCCGTTCCACCATCACCAAATAACCAGCTCCAGGCAATGCCGTTATCGCTTTCATCACTGAATGACACCAGGAGCGGATCACAACCTTCTGCAAAAATTGGAATAAATGCAACGGTGGGAGCAGGAACTACCGTAATATCGAGGGTATCTGCTGCTGTACAATTTCCAAGCATACCGGTTACGATATATTGAGTGGTGTCGTTTGGAGTTACGGTAATGCTGTTTCCTGTAGTTGCCCCGGGGCTCCAGGTGTATTGAGAAGCGTTTCCTGATACATTCAAAACTGCAGCCGTTCCTTTACAGATGAGTGTATCGATTGAACTTGCAATCACTACCGGAAGCGGATCAACGATTACTACAGCCAGTCCGGTGCCGTCGCAACCATTGGCATCAATACCGGTCACCGTATAGGTTGTGCTGGAAAGAGGAGTAACGGTAATGGGAGAGACTGTTTGCCCTCCCGGATTCCAGGTAAAGGAGGTTAATCCGGAAACAGAAAGTTGTGTACTGTTTCCTGCACAAATACCTGGAGGAAAAGCAGCAGCTATTACTGATGGTGTTGCATACAATGTAACCACACTGGTAGCAATTGCACCACATCCGGAAGCATTGAACCCTGTGACGGTATAGGTAGTTGTTGCCGGAGGGCTGGCCATCGGGTTTGAAATAGCCGGATCACTTAATCCTGTTGCGGGTAACCAGCTATAGCTTGTTCCTCCACTTGCAGTGAGCAGGATGGAATCACCACTGCAAACGGCAGCTGCAAAAGGGGTGGCAGAAATTGACGGCAAAGGATCCACTGTTATGGTAACAGTCGATTGTCCGCTGCAGCCGTTGGGGCCGGTTCCGGAAACTGAATAAATGGTGGTAGTCAGGGGCGATACACTGATGGGAGAAATTGATTGTCCTCCCGGACTCCAGGTGAAGGAAGTTAAGCCTGTAAGTGTTAAAGTTGTCGTCTCGCCCTGGCAAATAACCGGTGGATCGGCAATCACTACTACTACAGGGTCAGGGTTAACAGTAACTTCAACGGTAGTTGAATTACTGCAGTTATTTGTGGCAGTTCCGGTAACAGTGTATACAGTAGTGATAGTTGGACTGGCTGAAGGATTGAAGATCGTGCTGTTGCTCAATCCTGTTGCAGGAGACCAGGTATAGGTGGAAGCTCCTCCTGCCTGCAATACTACAGAACCGCCGGAACAGATAGCTGCAGGATTAGGGTTTATAATTACTACAGGTAATTGATTTACGGATAATGTAACAAAAGCCTGTCTGGAACAACCATATCCGTCTGTTCCTGACACTGTATAATTGGTGGTTGTCGCAGGAGCGACTGTAACAGGATTGGTCGTCTGCCCACCGGGCATCCAGGTAAAGGAGGAAAGTCCTGAAGCGGTAAGTTGCGCCGTATTGCCGGCACAAATGACGGTTGGATTCGCGATAGCAGAAACGGGTAACGGAGCAAGTTCTGCAACAGTAACTGTATCGTAGGTAATACATCCATTCACGTCTGTGGTTTTGCAGATATAGGTACCTGCACTCAGGTTCGTTGCATTGGCGGTGGTTTGAACAGGGATAGTGTTCCACGAATAAGTATAAGGCGTAGCAGTACCACTGGCAAAAAGATTGATGCTTCCATTGCTTCCACCTGAGCAGGTAACATCGGTAGCAAATGCGAAAATATTTTGCGAAAAGGGAACTCCTGAAAGTGCTAGCAGAAACGCATTGGTAAAACCAGTAGTGCCATTTAGATTTTTGACGGTAATGGTTTGAAGATTTTTTTTCTGATCATTGCACGACAAAGAAATGTCGAGGGGATAAAAGCGTGGGTTGGAAGGAAGTCCATCAATGTTGTATGGAGCATTGGTGGTGCGTACACAACGGCTGAAGCAACAATACAACGAATTCGCTCCGTCAAACCAATCGGGCAAAGTGAAGTTACCGCAATTGGTGGTGGTGCCGTCGGTAAATGTTAATTGGATATTCAGCGTGCTGTTTCCTTCCGCAGAAAAACCCATGAAGCTGATTTTTGAATAGCTGCCGGTGGAAAAAAGTGTGAGGCTTTGTGTGGCTCCAACATCCACATACAATGCATTTTGCAGGCTATAAGGAGCCATTTGGTAAGTTCTTGTTCCGCTCACCACTGTTCCACTGTTCACCACACCGGCAGGTAAGCCGGCACCTGTAGCAAATCCTGCTGTGTACATTACATGATCGGTAAGGTCAGTGGACATAGACGTGGTAGCCAGTGAATTCGGTGCGCTTTCCGCGAACAGATCGCTGTTGAAGCCGGTAATGGTAATGGGAGAATAAGTTTGTGCTACGGCAACGCCCTCCATCAAAAGCAAAAGAAAGAGAAGGAAGTAAAAACGAACCATGTGGCTTATAAATGAATGGTCAAAAATAATAGATTTTACCTCCATAAATCCACTTTTTCCAACAGATGCAGACTGTGCTGTTTTCAGGAAAAAATATTTTAACCTTACATCACCATTCTTGTTCATCCACACATGGTTAAAATTAATTGGAAGATTCTGTGTAGAACAGTGAAAAAGATATTCAGCCAGCGTTTGATTCAGGAAAATGTTTTGATCATTAACACACAAAATGTTTGCACATGAGGTATATTCTTTTCAGCGCCCTTCTGTTTGGTTCAGTTGCGGCATCAGCCCAATCTTCCGGCATCGCAACCTATTGCAATCCAATGGACATCAATTATCAGTATAACTTTGAACAGCTCAATCAAAAAATATCCTATCGTTCGGGAGCCGATCCTGTGATCGTAAACCATAAGGAAGAATATTATTTATTTGTTACGATTTCAGGTGGTTACTGGCATTCAAAAGACTTGCTGCACTGGAATTATATTACTCCTACCAAATGGCCTATGGAAGATATCTGCGCCCCTGCTGCATTATCTGTTCGTGATACACTTTATCTTTTTCAATCCACCTTTGAAACACGCCCCATCTTTTTTACCACCACTCCTGAAAATGGCAAGCTTCATTTTTACAATCGCCTCTTGCCGCAATTACCGGAAGAAGTAGGTCCCTGGGATCCGGATATATTTTTTGATGAAGCAAAAAACAAATGGTACATGTACTGGGGTTCTTCCAATGTATATCCAATCTATGGAGCTGAACTTGATAAGAACAGGGAACTGACCTATAAATCTGACTACAAAGGGTTGATCCGGTTACATCCTGATCAGCATGGATGGGAGCGATTCGGCCGCAATCACCGCGATACTATCAGGCCATTCATTGAAGGAGCGTGGATGACGAAGTACCATGATAAATATTATTTACAATATGGCGCGCCGGGTACAGAGTTCAATGTGTATGCAAATGGAACTTATGTTGCAGACGATCCACTGGGACCTTTTCTGTATGCACCGTATAATCCCATCTCCTACAAGCCCGGTGGGTTTATGGCAGGAGCAGGGCATGGAAATACTTTCCAGGATAAGTATGGAAACTATTGGAATACCGGCACTCCGTGGATTGCCGTGAACTGGAATTTTGAAAGGCGCATTTCTATGTTTCCGGCAGGCTTTGACCAGGATGATCAGCTGTATTCCAATACCCGCTTCGGAGATTTTCCGCATTACCTTCCTACCGGGAAGTGGGCTTACAGAAATGAATTGTTTACAGGATGGATGTTGCTTTCTTACCGTAAACCCTGCATGGCTTCCTCTGTGATGGATACCTTCTCCGCGATTAAAGTGACCGACGAAAATCCACGAACTTTCTGGGTGGCCGGTGAAAACAAAGCTGGAGCGTGGCTTACTATTGACTTGTTACAACCTTCTGATGTGAAAGCGCTGCAGGTAAATTTCACAGATTATAAATCCAATATTTTTTACAGCGACTCAACGGTTTACACTCAATTTAAAATGTATTCTTCTTTAGATGGAAAGCAATGGGAAAAAATTGCCGATCTCACCCAAGAAAAGCGCGACAGGCCCAATGCATATATTGAATTACCGAAACCTGTGAAGGCACGTTATGTAAAATATGAACATGTATTTGTTGCATCACCCAATCTTGCCATCAGCGATATCAGGATCTTTGGCAACCATGCCGGCAAACTTCCGGCAACTCCTTCCAGGTTTTCAGTTATTCGCGATAGCGATCCACGTAATGCAATGATCACCTGGCAAAGCGTGAAGGGCTCCGTTGGATATAATATTCTCTGGGGTATTGCCAAAGACAAATTGTATCAGACCTATCAAGTGTTTGCCGATGAAGGTCCGGGTCTTGAACTTCGTGCGCTCTCCATTGGACAATCCTATTATTTTGCCATTGAGGCATTTAATGAAACAGGAGTTTCGCTCCAAAGCGAAGTTATTTGTAGTAAGTAATCAATTAGTTTAAAAAGCTAATAAAGAATTATAACAACCACTTGCCAGTTGTTACTTACTGATAACAAGCAGCATACATCCATGATTACTCCTGGTTTAAATCAGGACACTTTTTAAGCCTTGTTGTTGAGATTATTTTGGTTGTCTTTTGCAGTATACCCTATATTTGGCATCCATAATTAAATCCCCCGCCATGTCAACTAAAAATTTACAACGCTTAATATTAATGCTGGTAACAGCACTATATATAAGCCCCGCTGCAGCACAGTTTCAATACATTTCTCCGGTACCTGGTTCAAGAATGCACCATCCTGAAACCAACATCATCCTCCGCAATGGTAACCTGATTGCGACATCCTCACTCAATCCGGATGTTTTCACTGTTACCGGTTCCGCGAGCGGTAAGCACATTGTTTCCATAAAATTATCGGATGATGGAAAAACAGTACTGCTTCAACCGGTAATTATTTTTAATGATGATGAAGAAGTAACCATCAGTGTGTCTGACGGCCTCCGAACTACTGAAGGAAAAAAAATAAGTGGAACTTCTTTTTCATTTCATACGATGCCTGTAGTTACCAAAGACATGCAGCAACGGATAGATGATGCACGCCGCAATGTTTTCGAAGCGGAATTTGGTATTCAGAATGAAAGTGATAGCAGCGATACACGCGACCTTTCTGACTGGTCAGGTGGCTTACCACCACTCACCATCTGGGCCAATAATAACCCTGCGCCGGGCAGTGTGTTTTTCCACAACTTCGATTTTGCCTATGAAAAAACAGCGCATTATTGTATTATGGGAAACAATGGAGATTCTGTTTTAGGTAAATTCGATCAGAACAAAGGAATTGGATTCACCATCAATCAAAATGGGTACCTGACTTTATTCAATTCTAAAGCAGAGCGTTTTGAAATGATGGATTCAAACTATCATGTTGTAGACAAATTTACGTGCGGCAATGGATATGTAACTGATGTTCATGAGTTTATTGTTTTACCCAATGGCCATTCTTATCTTTTATCCTACGATCCGCAAGTTGTGGATATGAGTGTTTACAATCCTAACTACAGTCCGGATGCAATAGTGATTGGTGCTATTGTGCAGGAGCTGGATGCGATTAAAAATGTAGTGTTTCAATGGCGCAGTTGGGATCATTACGAGGTCACCGATGCAACGCATATTCCCTATACTACCAATGAAATAGATTACGTGCATGCAAACTCCATTCACCTGGAAGCAGACGGAACAAGCTTCCTGTTATCCTGCCGGCACATGGATGAAATAACCAAGATCAGTTTTACTACAGGCGATATCATTTGGAGAATGGGAGGTTTGCACAACGAGTTTAACTTCTTGCTTGATCCGGCTAAATTTTCCTATCAGCACGATGCACGAAGAATTGTAAATGGTCACCTGACGGTTTTTGATAACGGAAACTACCACAGCCCGGCCAAGA
>JBDSEW010000455.1:0-9494 GCA_039919825.1 Chitinophagales bacterium
TACATCATGGCTGCTAATTGTCGCAACATCCTGGTACAATTCATTATCGTCAGGGTAAGGAAGCACACAAGAGTTAAAGACTGCAATACCTCCTATAATAAACGCAGTTAGAAAAAGCTTTTTCATATTTCTTTTTTTCGGCAAAGTTATTTATTTAAGCGAGACTATAAAATTTGAAATTTTCACACATCCGATGTATATGCTACGGATTCTAAACCTGGTTTTTTTCAGGATAAATGAATGTGCTACTTGTTTTATTTTATAAGACCGATGACGTGTTTTAAAAGTTGTTCTGATGCTAAAACATTCTTCTTAATTCCACAATTGCTTCCTGCCCTACATCAGAATTGATTAGGCCCCGCCTTGGTCTGCCGATGTCAAGTGTAATATAAATTATCAGGGAAGTCAAAAGGTCAAAGCCGGCGATGATCATCCAGTCCTTTTTCCGGATGCCGGGGCTACTAAATCCCGCCACAAAGGTGACGATGAGTGCTAAAATAAAAAGTGAGATAATAATAATATCAGGTATGGTGGCTTTCAAACCTGCTTCACGCGTTGTGGTAATGTCGATCATCGCATTGAGTGCAGGTATCATTTGGTTGGAAGGAACCAGCATACCTGGCTGCTTCGACATATCAGTTGCCCTATCCCAGATCTTTGACGATAACTGATCCGATTGTGCCCTGGCTTCCATAATTTTGCTGATGTCAGCCTGTGCCTCGTAATAAGCAATGCGGGCTTCTACATATTCTTTAAAATCAATCCTGAAGGCCTGCCTTATAGAATCAGGATACAAGTCGGCGCGCAGAATTGCCGTACCGATGTCATTCGATTCCTGCACCAATACATTACGATGCGTTTCATAACGGTTGCCTGACATAGCAAAGGTAATAGCCAGCACAAATCCAAACAGGCCAAAAAGCCCTGCCTCCAGGGAACCGAAACCCGATTTTTCTTCGCTTTCCTTTCCATCATCAGATCGACGCCACCGTTTTCCTGCCGTATTTCCCAACCAGGCGAATAGGATCATTGCCACGAATAAAAAAAATGACAGCACCCACGCTTCAATTGAAATTATTATCGTGGGAATCATGCCTATATCTTTTAATTTTTTGCGGGAAAGTTTGAAAGGTAATTATAATGTTGGATTCCAGGCACAAGGCTATCTCTTCCGTATTCAAATCCAATTGTCGACCATTAGAACTGCCATGCTAAAGTTATTTCGGCATCCCGGTTCAACCGAATATCCCTATCCGCAGCTTAGCCCGGACGGGATGACAGCTTTCATTTATTTCACGATTTCAAAATTATCTGCAAGACAGTCCGGTTAAAAAAATTGTATACATCTGTAACATTCCTGTAAGAGAATACGACATACTTGTGATTCATAACCGGGAAGGAAAGGCATCTTCCACTTTCAGTACCCCAGCAAAATTGCAAACCATGAAACCATTTCTTTTACTGTTGGCATGCATATGCCTTTCCGGTACCCTGTATTCCTTTGCAGGATCAATTAAAGGTAAGGTGCTTGATCATCAGCAACAACCCCTCGAATTCGCAACCATTACACTTTTAAATGCAGGAGACAGCACTTTTGTAAAAGGCGATTTCACTGACCAATCGGGAGTATTCTACATGGAACAAATCCTAAGTGGAAAATACATTCTAACTATCACAGATCTGGGCTATGAAAAAATTTCGCGCTCTGACATCACATTGGAGGAAAATAATTCTTCGGTTGATTTGGGCATCCTTTCGCTGGCTCCTGAAGCAAAAGAGATTAGTGGTGTAACAGTATCGGCCCATAAACCCATGATCCAGCATGATAAAGATAAAATGATCCTGAACATCGAGGGCAGTCCCATTGCTTCCGGTGGCAGCGTGATGGATGCTCTTGAAAAAGCGCCCGGCGTAATCGTGGATCAGGATGGTAAAATCAGTTTGCGTGGCAAACAGGGTGTGCTCGTCCTGATTGATGATAAACCCACTTACCTTTCTGCAGAGCAGCTTTCAAACCAATTAAAAGGCATGCCTGCCGATGCTGTTTCGAAAATTGAAGTGATCACCAATCCTTCTGCGCGGTATGATGCAGAAGGCAATGCGGGGATCATTAATATCGTGACAAAGAAAAACAAGAACCTCGGTTTGAATGGTTCTGTTAATACCGGCCTGGAGCGCTCTTCCAGTGACTGGAGCCCGGAAGCAGGAATAAACCTCAACTACAGGTTTAAAAAAGTTAATCTGTTCGGCAGCTATAATTATTCGGATTATCCGCAGCTTCAAACACTTGACGTAGAACGTAATTTTGATACAGAAGGAATTCAGTCCACAGTAACTGAAAAAAGCATTATGGACAATCACTACATTGACAATAGTTATAAAGCAGGTATTGATTATTTTCTGAATGAACGAAATACCATAGGTTTTGTCGCCAGTGGGTATTTCGACAAATACACTTCCATTAACAATACTTCTGCAATAATTTATAACAGCAATGGATTATATGAGCCTTCTTCCCATACGTATGGCGATCTTGATAACACTTCCAACAACTATTCTTTCAACCTCAATTATGACGGAAAGCTGGATACCTCCGGAACCACTCTTTCAGTTGATGCAGACTATTCACGCTTTGATGGAAAAGGAGATGATCATTACGTAACCACCTATTACAATGAAGACGGTAGTGCAACCGACAGCCCGCTTTTATATTATACCCAAAGTCCTGGAGTCATTGATATACGTTCAGCAAAAATTGATTTTGCACATCCATTTAATAAGGGATGGAATTTTGAAGCAGGTGCAAAAACGAGTGACGTTAAAAACGACAATGAAGAAATTTTTTCCGTACAACAAAATGATGTTTGGGTGATTGACAGCTCCAAGACGAATCATTTTATTTATGAGGAAAACATTTACGCAGGATATGTACAAATGAACAAGTCATTTAAAAATATCAGTGTGCAGGCAGGGTTACGCGGTGAGTTGACAGATGCCAATGGTAATTCAAAAACATTGAATGAAACGTTCAAACGAAATTATTTCCAGCTTTTTCCATCGTTGAATGTGACTGACAAAATTAATGACAACCACACCCTTTCTCTTTCTTTCAGCCGTCGTATTGATCGTCCGAGATATGATCAGCTGAATCCATTTCTCTTTTTCCTCGATCCCTATTTATACCAACAGGGTAATCCAAACCTGAAGCCCCAGCTAACCCATTCATTTGAATTAACATACCTCTTCAAGGAGTCCTATACATTCAGTTTCAACTACAGCCGCACTACTGACGAAATTCAGGAGCAGTTTTACCAAACTGATTCTACAAAAACAATTGTGTTGCTTTCCGATAATTTCGGAATAAATACGACTTACTCAATTACAGCGTATGCACCGTTGCAACCGGTAAAATGGTGGAGTATTACACCGGTGGTCACCGCGTTTTACCAGGATCTTCAAACCGATTATCTTGAAACAACCTTTCACAATACCAACTTTGGCTACCAGTTAAATATTCAAAACAGTTTCCTGTTGCCCAAAGGATTTTCCGTCGAGCTCTCTGCGCAATACCAATCACAGGTGATCTTCAGCATTGCCGGCATTGAACCAAATGGGGATGTGTCTATTGGTTTGAAGAAATCCTTACTGGAGGGAAAAGCAACCGTAAAACTGAATGCCCGGGATATCTTTAACACCAATAATATTGAAGGCGACATCAACTACGCCAATATCAATTCTTCCTTCAAACAAAACAACGACCGTCAGCGCTACGGCATTAACTTCTCTTACCGCTTTGGCAACACACAGTCTTCCCAGCGGCAAAGGCAGAATGCCATTGATGATGAGATGGGAAGGGTGAAGCGGGGAGGTTAGTGATTATGCCCCACTCTATTTGAGGATACGTTGCGTTTGAAGAAATCTTTCCTGGAGGGAAAAGCAACCGTAAAAGTGAATGCCGGGATATTTTTAGCACCAATAATATTGAAGGCGACATCAACTACGCCAATATCAATTCTTCCTGCAAACAGAACAACGAAGTTTATCAGTATCCTGCCATGGAATATGCGGGCATTGATCAGCAATTGAATAAAGGCATTGAAGTGATCATGGAGTTGATGAAGACACAGGATAAAACAGTTCCGGCTATTCCTTCCCCAAAGGATAAAACGAAATAGTTTTTAAAACAAAGCCGGTTAACTGAGCCACTTCGCGGGAAAATAACTTAGACCTGACAGGTCTTAAACCGGGTTGAAAAATGGATGGTGGCACCTCAATCTTTCACCCGGTTTTTTATTTTTCGAATAAATGCAGTTTTCTATCATTTGATTCTGAGTTAAAAACAGAGTTACTAACTATTCAGTAACCACTATATTTTACACCCCACTATATGACTAACATGTTTGAAATCAGCCATCAGAAAGCATTTCAGCCTATTAATCAAGGTGTGTTCCTTTTGATTTTAATGAATGTGACAACAAGCAATCCTTCAACTGCTACCCTATTTTATGTAACGTTTTATAATTCAGGTGCCCTTACTATTTTTTGCAAACTGAATGGATCAGCATTCAGCATTTTTTAAAACTAAAACACTTCCACCAATGAGTCCCTTTTTACCTCCATCAGGAGTACGTACTATTGTCTGCTATGTATTTACTTTCATCTCCATCATTTTTTTTAGCAATGCATCCGCTGCAGATCCGCAATCATGGTTCACAGAAAACAAAGGCCAGGTAGTTGATCAGTTTGTGCGACAGCGAGCCGATATAAAATACCTCTACATTCAGGGCTCCTTTAAACTTCTCCTCCAATCAAATAGTTTTAGTTACGAGATAGCGAATGAAACTTCGTCTAACTCGGTGGAAGAGTCTACCGGATACACAAACCCGACAGATGCAGAACATGATCTTTCACCTGACGAACATTCAAGGGTGACGGTCAGCAGGGTTGACATCACGCTTAAAGGCAGCAACCCCACTCCTGTTATTGAGGCACAGGAAGCTGCTTCCTTCTATCAGAATTATTACAACCACCTTACCGGGTCGCAGGGAATCACCGGTGTTAAAAGTTTCAAAAAAATAATTTACCACGATATCTATCCTCACATTGATCTTGTTTTTTCAATATCACCTGATCAAAACAAACCGGAATATTCCTTTGTACTACATCCACGAAGTGATGCGCGGCAAATTCAAATGAACTATGCCGGTGCAGGAAATAAGTTTTTCAACGAGCAGGATGCATTCGTAATGAAAGTAAAAGAGGGATCAGTCTATGAATCGAATCCAGTCGGATTCTATGAAAATGAAAAGCAGCATAGTATTCCACTACACTTTCAAATCAATAATAATACAGTGTCAATTGGTCCATTCAGCTATTCGAGGGACCGTACGTTTGTAATAGATCCCGTTATTACCTGGGCAACCTATTATGGAGGTACAAGGCTTGACATGGCCGATGAAATGTCCATTAACAGCCATGATGCGGTTTATGTAACAGGTCGTACAGAATCTTCGGATATGATTGCTACCTCCGGCAGTTATCAGTCTTCGTACGGTGGAGGCAAGGACGATGCTTTCCTGGTGAAATTCGATGAGGAGGGTAATTTATTGTGGGCAACCTACTATGGTGGAGAAAAGCTGGAACTGGGTTATTGCATGACGATTGACAATTCAGACCATCCTATTATTTGTGGTAAAACAAACAGCTTAACAGGAATCGCTTCACCCGGAGCGATTCAGACTACATTTGGAGGAGGCCAGCATGATTCCTACATCGCTAAGTTTAACGATGATGGAACATTACAATGGAGCACTTATTATGGCGGTGAGGGTATGGACAGGGTATTGGCCTGTACTACAGATAAATATGGATTAATTTACCTGACTGGCTACACTGAGAGCATAAGTCAAATTGCCACATCTGGCGCGTATAAAACTACCGGAGATATAGCCGGTGAGGCCTTTATCATGAAAATTGGCACAGATGGTTCTTTGTTGTTTTCAACTTACTTTGGATCGAAATCCCAGGATCGCGGACATTCCATCGCTATTGATGACGCCGGGAACATTGTAACAATTGGTACTACCAATAGCAAAAACGGAATAGCTACACCGAACTCTTATCAGCCGGTTTATGGTGGCAACACGGATATGTACCTGAATAAATTTACCGGAAACGGAATGTTGCGGTGGTCAACTTATATCGGTGGATCGCAAGATGACCGCGGACGCTGCTGTTCCATTGATGCAGGAGGAAATATTTATATTATGGGACAGGTGGCCAGCAGCAATATTCCAACTACCCCTGGAACTTTGAAACCCGTTTTTGTTCCCGCAAGTCCTACTGATCAGGATGTCCTTCTTGCCAAATTCGATTCTTTAGGACAAAACATCTGGTCTACTTATTTCGGTGGTGACGACAATGAACAACCGAAATCATTAAAGATTGACAGGTTTGGATCTGTTATTTATATAAGTGGCTCTACCAGGAGCAAATCAGGTTTAGCTTCCCCTGATGCCTACCAGAAAAAGATAGGCGGACCTAACGACGCATTTTTTGCAAGGATAAATTATAATGCATCAAAATTAATGTATGCATCTTATTATGGCGGCAAGAAAAGTGAATCGGACTTTAATCACACATGGTATGGAGCACCACTTGAAATTGATCATAAGGGTAATTTCATACTGGCATCCGCTACACAAAGTGCTGATAGCATTGCCTATGGAAATTCCTATAGAATTATAACAGCATCCGACAGTGCCTATGACTTCTTTCTCGTTAAGTTTACTGAAACCTGTTTTGATTCATATGAAAGCGATGATGCGATCAGCGAAGCTCCCAGGTTATTATTTGATGGCAATTCAAACGAACGCTCTCTTAAAGGCACTATTCAATCGGCTTCAGACATTGATTACTATTTGTTTCCGTTGGCAGATGGGCTGAATAGCATTCAATGCAGCATTACAGATCTACCACTTGGATACAACCTGACTATTTTTGATGCAAATCAAACTCCGGTTACTATCTCATCCGGGCCGCCAAATACAAATGGTTCAGCCACTCTTAATTTTGCTTCGCCCGGAAACTATTATGTGGGTATTTCAACAAATGAAAGCACATTTGATTCACCCGCCTGCTACCAGATCACTATTAAGACCAGCAACATGCCATTTAAATACACCAATGATATAGCTGCTTCCTCTGCATCCATCACCATTTTTCCAAATCCTGTAAATGATCAACTGACCGTTTCCGTGAATCACCCTGTTGAGAAATCATCTCTTCTTAGTTTAACAACCATCAGTGGACAATTACTTTTAACGAATGAGATTTCCGCCGGCGCATGTTCTGTGACGTTGCCTGTAAATACACTGTTGCCTGGAACTTATTTATTAAAAATTGCAGGTGGCCACGAAAGTTGGTATGGAAAATTTGTAAAGGAATAATCAATGCAACCTGTTACTGAATTAACAGGGCAGAAATATTTTTATTTAAAGCTTAAAAATAAAATGAGGCTGCCTCAAAAGGTCCGGAGGAGCCGTCATGCTGAATTTATTTCGGCATCTGCTCTCTTTGGGGAACAGATCCTGCCCACAGGATCCTTCGGAAAACAAGTTCAGGATGACTTCAAAACTTTTGAGACAGCCTCATTTATGTTTTATGATAAGCCTGAAGAATTAACTATAAAATTCCCTTACCAAATTTTTAACAACGCTGGTACAGCGCTTAACTTTCTGAGGAAGGAAGGTTGATTTTGTTTCACCTTGTATCCTGCATTCACAAGATACACGCCTACAATCGTAATCACCATAGCCAGTAAAGTGTAAAATCCAAACTGTTCATGCAAAACCAGGTAACCGAATACTACTGCTACAATTGGGTTTACGTAAGCATATAATGATACCACTGTTGAAGGAAGGTGTGATAGCGCGTACAGATAAGCACCATAGCTCACTATAGATCCGATTATCGCAAGATAGAACAATGCAAGCCAGCCACTCATAGTCGGTTGAAATGAAACGGCCTCGCCGGAAAATAAACCAACCACCGAAAGAATAATTCCTGCAATCAGCATTTGTAAACCCGCTGCATACATAAATGGTGTGGTCCATTTTATTTTTTTAGAATATACTGTTCCATATGACCAGGTAAGATTACCGAATAACAGAAAAAGAATACTGATGAATAAAGCAGGATTTGATAAGTCACCGAGATTGTCATAAAAGATCATCATCAACCCACCGAACCCTACTACCAGTCCCATTACAATCAGTGAGTTCACTTTTTCTGCTTTGCTGAGCAGCAGGTTGATCAGCACTACCCAAATTGGGATGGCAGAACAGATCAATGCTGCAAGTCCGCTGGAAATGTGTTGCTCCGCATGTACTACGCTGCTGTTTCCAATCACAAAAAACAGGATACTGATCAATAAGATATTTTTCCATTCCTGACAAGACGGCAAGGGTGTTTTCTTAAGAATGAAATATAAACACACTAAACCACCGGCGATCAGAAAACGGACGCCGGCAAACAGAAATGGCGGCATGCTATCCACTCCTATCCGGATGGCGAGGTAAGTTGTTCCCCAAAAAAAGCATACGGCGGCCAGTGCTGTGTATGCTTTTACTATTGTAGCTGATTGCATTTGTAAATGATTTATCGGATTAGAGTTTAATTATGGCCTTTTTCTCTGCTGTAGCCTGCTCATGCATCTTGCGCCCTTTCAATTGACCTTCCAAATGGCTTTGTAGAGCCGACAATAACGAAGTATCCAATTTTTCAGTTTCTAATTGCACCTTATCCAGCATATCCTGCTGCTTGCCAAGCTTCTGGTAAACATTTGTTGACAAGGAAGGAACCTTTGCAATAACCAGGTGCGATTCTACCTGCATTTGGTCAAGCTGGAGCTGGGCATTTGAAGCCTGCAATTGAATACTTGTTGTGTCGGGACAGCAAGATTCATTTCCCGTTCCGAAACTTAAATGTCCAGATAACATGATCACTAAGATCAGTAATGTTTTAAACGTTTTCATGAGAAATGATTTTGATTACGCAACAAAGCTATATCTTTGATGGACCACCAGAGTATGCCAGTTTTAATAAACCAGATAGTCCAGTTATGTTCCCACTAAACGCCGTCATTGAGATTGATAAAGAATGCAAAACCCCAGTGTACCTGCAGATCGCCAATAAAATGATTGTGCAGATTAAGAAGGGAATATTAAAACCCGGATCCAAACTGCCCGGCACACGCGAACTCGCGAAAATGCTTGAGGTACACCGCCAGACAGTAGTGGCGGCACTGGATGAACTGGATGCCCAGGGATGGATTGAAATTATTCCATACAGCGGCACATATGTAAAAGAATCAATGCCGGAAGTGCGTGGAAAAAAATTAGTGAACAGAGATGGCCAACCTTTAGGGTTTGCCAAACAAACGGGCTTCACCCTGGCGAAGAATAAATTTTTACCACAACCTCATCATGTAAAAC
>JBDSEW010000243.1:0-12866 GCA_039919825.1 Chitinophagales bacterium
TTTTTAAAGGCTGATGGATTGGTTTGCAAACAAAAGATGCTTTGTTCAACAAATGTAAATGTACCATCAGGCCTTTACCTAATCGGTTTACTGAACGGTGGGTTTGAATTATTGAACGGGTAGTGACTGAAAGTAGCCCAACAGCAAGCGACACAATTATAGGAAAGCGCCTTCTGTCAGGATAAGAATTTAATCTATATTAACGGGTTCAATGATCAGCTGTCATAATTTGTTTTATATAAAACAACAGATCGTTTAACCAACATGCATTCCATAGAAGCATTCATTTATGATCTCCCGAAACAGGAACGGGAGATGTGTCTCCGGCTGCGGGATATAGTTCTACAGGCAGCACCGGATTTTGAAGAATTATTTTCATATGGTGTTCCCTATTATTTCCGTAACCGTAGAGTCTGTTGCATCTGGCCGGCATCGGCTAAAGGCGGGCCAAGGCGTGGTGTGTTTCTTGGTTTTTGTCAGGGAAATTTATTATCGAATGAACAGGGCATTATTGAAATGGGTGACCGAAAACGTTTTGGATTGGTTCGATATTTTGATGTGAAAGAAATCAGGGAAGTGGTGATCCTGGAGATTTTGCAGGAGGCGATATTGGTGGATGCCACATTGAAAAAACTGAAGAGACAGCGATGAACAGGATGAATCAAACCATTTTCAGCAAGTCTCATAAAACGAAGAAAGCGGAACCGATCTGTTCGATCAATTCCGCTTTTGCAGCTCAGAAAACCGTAGCTTCCTGAACTACCCTGATCTTCGAACCCGTGCTTCATCTTGCGATGTTGCATCTCTTTCCTTTCAGTTGGAGGCCTTCTATTGCTATCCGGCCGGATGTTTTAATCAGCGGGATAAACATACAATACTGAAGGGAATGATTGCAAATTTTAAGGCATGTTGTTTTGCACAAATTTTAAACATCGGTTATGCACAATTGTGGAAAACAGGAATGGCGGAATATTCCTGTACTATTTTTCCTGCCGGAATAATGAGACCGATGAGCTTCCACAGTGTGAATTGTCAAATGGTGATATGGTCAGTTTACAGAAATGGAGAACCTGAATGATTATACCCTTATGGTCATTCATTTAAAAGAATGCTAATTATCATACAATGTTTCTTTCGGTTCAATCCAGAGAACAGAATTGCCGGTTCCATATTCATTTTCATCATACAATGGATTATCAGGATCAATGATCCATTTTCCATCCACCACAAATTTATAAGTGTATTTTCCTGCAGAAAGGTGTACAGGTAACGTCCAGACACCCTCTTTTTTCTGCATCAGGTAACCCGGCTCTACCCAGTTGTTAAAACTACCACTCAGTAAAACTTCCTTTGCGTTAGGATGGTTCTTGAGTACAAAAGTATAATTGGGAGCTATTGCCCTGAAAGAATTCATCACATCACCACCACCTACTGTTACAGGGTTAGCAGGATCGGTAATCCATTTTCCATCCACGATAAATTTGTACTCATAATTGCCTGGTGCGAGCACGTAAGGAATTTGCCAGCCTGTTGATGTACGTGTCATCGACAACTCACCGGCATTCCAATCATTGAAACTTCCGCTTAGTATAACATTATTGGCATTCGTAAATCCGGCCAGCTTAAAGAAAATGGTGTCGCCCAGCGACATGAATGAATTGAAATTACCTTTTCCATCAGGCCGGGTAACCTTATTGGCAGGATCTAAAACCCATTCCTTGTCAACAATAAATTTATAGGCATGTGTCCCTTCATTCAGGTAAACCGGTAACTGCCAGCCATTGGCGGTGTGCTGCATCTGCAGCTCCTTTTCATTCCAGTTATTGAAGCTTCCTGCAAGTATCACTTTCTTAGCATTGCTGTATCCGGCCAGGCGAAAAATATAATTGTAATGAAAATAGATGGAGTTATATCCACTATTGCCATCGTCTTCCCGCTTACTATTGTTGAGATCGTGAATCCATTGTCCGTCAATAATAAATTTATAGAGGTATTTACCGGGTTTTAATTTCTGTATCGCTACCCAGCCGCTGTCGGTGTGCCGCATGGCGGTGCTGCTGGTGCTCCATTCATTGAAATTGCCGCTTAATATAACCTTCGAAGCATTCGCATAGCCACGAAGCAAAAAAACGGTCTCCTCCTTTTTGTTTTCAAAAACAGAAGGATAATCTTTAAAGTTGTTGGTGCCATAGCCCACAGGTCCAGGATAGCCCGGTGTATTCATTACCTGCTTTTTATCACTAAGGTAGATTGGCTGGTGTCCCCAGTTGATATTGGATCCTTTGTCAACGGGCTTTGCAATTTCTACCATATTTTTATCTACATGGTAAATTTTCCATCCATCCTTTGCCAACTGTCCGATGTTCTGGAAATTCCAGAGGCTGTCTTCTTTCAAACCGAAATGCTGCATCAGCTTGTCAAGGTCAGCTGATTCACGCTTATCAAACCGCACAATCATCATCCCGTTTTCTATGCGAAGGGATTCATTCTTTTGTGCACTGGCACTAAACGGACCAGCCCATAACACCAGCAGCAGAAAACTAAAAATGATATGTGAAAAGTCCTTGTTCATTTTTGTTCTGTGTTATAAAAATACATCGTTAATTGCTTTTTCCTGTAATTTATAATCACACGCCCTTTTGCAAGAAAGTTATAGCCCAAAATCCCATCAAGGTTGGTATTGTAAACAGATTTCAGACCTGCCAGTCCTGTTAAAATGGTTTGCTCATTTTCAAAAGTCTGGTTGCCAATGGTGAGTTCGTCGAGTTCTCCTCCAAAAACTTCCACTCTCTGGTTACTTGTTCCTGTCAGCACATTTCTGCTGGTCAGACTAAAGTGTTGCAATACTTTTTTGGATACTTCATTGCTCAATACATTTATTTCAGCACCGGTATCAAGACAATAGCGGAGTTTGCTTCCACCTACGGTTGCATTCAGAAAAATAATGTTGCTTTCAATTTCCAATGGGATTTGAAGGTCAGCTTGAATAGCAGCTGCCTGCGCAGCTGAACTGATTCTTTCACCCAGCTTATTAAGCTTATATAAATACATCACGTTTTTATCGATATCAATCTCCATTTCCAACTCGTTAAAAAGGCTGGCCCCCAGAAGTCCCAGAATTTTTACACCCTTGCTATCTTCAATATGACCCAGGTTAACCAGGTCTGCCTGTATAGACTTGTAAAATAATTTCTGGATATCAAGCCTGTCAATAACAGTGTGCGAAACAGCACTTACTCCGCCCGTTACTCCATTTGCCCTTGCGCCTTCTTTTTCCTTTCCTTTTCTGAAATACGTTTTATTCAAAACAAGGTAAGGAGCACCTGTATCCAAAATAAAATTACCGGAGATGGAGTCCACTGTTGCTTCTACGAGTAATAGGTTTTGCGCCCTTTTTAATGGAACCACCAGCACTTCAAAGTCACCTTCGGGGTTTGAAATAACTTGCAGGCTGGTAAATGTCTGCCCATCTAAGGGAATTTCCGTGGCTATAGTAATGAATGGAAATAAAGTAAATGATATAACTCCTGCAGCAGCAATCAACCGCTGAAAAATAAAAAAATTACGATGCTGCCGTAAGGTGGACACTGCTATGAAAGTAAAATTTTAAAATGATTGTTTGCCTGCTAAAGCTGAAATTACCCAAACTGTCGAATACCTGTTTTGTTGTGAATTCACGCATTCTTTCTCTCCGGGAATTCTGTAATATGCAATATGACACACCGGCATCATTTTAAGTTACAATCACCGGAAGAAAAGATCCTTTTTTTCTTTTAAAAATAACAGATTATATTTGCTAACAAATGTTAGTTAGTGATGCCTAAAGACAAGACGATCAAGCGGAAGGATCAGATCACTCAGATCGCCCAGAATAAGTTCAGGGAAAAAGGATACCGTGCTGTTTCGATGCGGGAGCTGGCGGATCATGTTGGTATAGAAGCGGCCAGTTTCTACAACCACTTCGACTCAAAGGAAAGCATTTTAAAAGAGATCTGCTTCCGAATGGCCGATGAATTTTTTAAGGGAATAGAGCTGGTGATTAACGAAGAAAAGCTCTCTGATAAAATTTTGGAAAAGGCAATCAAATCGCACATTAAAGTGATAACTGCCAATACAGATGCGTCTGCTGTTTTCTTTCACGACTGGCGTTACCTCAGTGAGCCATTCCTGTCAGAATTCAAGGAGTTGCGACGTAACTACGAAAACATTTTCCGCAAGATTATTAAAGAAGGTATGAGTAATGGAACATTCGACAAATTAGACGAAACGTTTACTGTGCTCACCATTTTCTCCTCTTTGAATTGGGTATATGAATGGTATGATCCCAGTGGAAAATTTACGCCCGACCAGATTGCAGAGAATTTGTCGAAGCTGATATTGGATGGAATGAGGAAATAAAAACTAAACACCTGGCAATTAGCCATTAAAAAAAATGCGAAGCACAAATTCTTCAAACCCTTCAACCCTTCAACCCTTCAAACCCTTCAAACCCTTCAAACCCTTCAAACCCTTCAAACTTTTCAAACCCATAAACTCAAAACTAAACTCATGTACGGCGGCGGATATATATTCACTGAGCCCACTCAGAAAGAGCTCGAAGAACATGCAGATGATCCTGTTTTATTAGCTGACTTTGAAGCAACAATTAACAGGGGTGAAAAAATAGAGCCCCAGGATTGGATGCCTTATGAATACCGGCGGCAACTGATCCGGTTGATTGAACAACATGCGCATAGCGAAGTGATGGGTGCGCTTCCAGAGGGTGCATGGATCACTAGAGCTCCGGGATTCAAGCGAAAACTTGCCCTTATTGCAAAAGTGCAGGATGAGGTGGGCCATGGCCAACTGTTGTACAATGCAGCAGAAACATTGGGTAAGTCGCGGGAAGGGATGATCAATGATTTGCTGACAGGAAAATCAAAATACTCGAACGTCTTTAACTATCCTGCAAAAACGTGGGCCGATGTTACCGTAATCGGTTTTCTGATTGACGCTGCTGCTATTGTAAACCAGGTGGCTAATTCAAAAGGATCATATGGACCTTACTGCCGTGCGCTGGAGCGGATTTGTTATGAGGAGTCTTTTCATATCAAACAGGGTTATGATGCATTTGTGGCGCTGGCACTCGGCACACCTTCACAACGTGAATTGGTACAGGAAGCCCTGAACCGTTGGTGGCGCCCGATCATGCATTTTTTTGGCCCACCTGATAAAAATTCATTGCACGGTGAAAAACTGATGCGATGGAAAGTGAAGATGGCCAGCAACGATGACATGCGCCAGCAATTTCTGGATTCTTATGTTCCTAAGATCTGGGAGTTGGGCTTAACGCTTCCAGATGATCATTTAAGAAAGAACCTGGAGACAGGCAAGTGGGATTTCAGCGATCCGGACTGGGACGAATTTCAGCGGGTGATCAATGGTGACGGCCCCTGCAATGCTGAGCGTCTGGCAACCCGCAAGTTTGCCGAAGAACATGGCCGCTGGGTTCGGGAGGCATTGATGAATCCGCGACAGCAGTTTTCAATTCCATTAGCCTAATATAGTTGATATTAAATTTACGAATGATATACAGCTTAAGTAACCTGTGACAATGACATGAGATCATGAAAACAAAAACCCCAATAGTAGACCCCAGGATCAGAAGGCTTGACATCGATCAGTCGCTTTCATTCGACCATCTTAATGTAATGGAAGAATGGGGAACCTTTGAAGTGTTTCATCAAAAAAAGCGTGGTGAACAACATGTCCATGCCGGAGTAGTGCATGCACCTGATCCGGAAATGGCACTCGTGTTTGCAAAAGAGCAATATGGGCGGCGGCTGAAATGCGCAAACATATGGGTTGTGAAATCATCGGATATTTATTCATTGGGTTATGAAAATGAAGACATGTTCGAAACTACTCCTGAAAAGATGTACCGGGAAGCAGGAGGATATAAAATCCGTGATAAGATCAATCAATACAAGAAAGAGCAAAAGCTTCAGCAAGCAGTAGTTTGAAATAAAAATAAAGTATGAATGCAGCAAAGGAACTGATACTTAAAATGGCTGATGATGAACTGGTGATTGGCCATCGCAACAGTGAATGGACCGGATTGGGTCCTATACTGGAAGAGGACATTGCCTTTTCCTCTATGGCGCAGGATAAGGTCGGACACTCACTTGCCCTCTACACTATCCTGCAACAACAATTTAAAACTCCTGAACCTGACCAGATGGCTTTTCACAGGAGCGAAAAGGAATTCCGTTGCTGTCATTTGGTAGAGCTTCCGATTGGTGAATACGATTTCAGCCTGGTCCGTCATTTTCTTTTCGATCATGCAGAGGCTATCCGTTATGAACTTCTTTCTACTTCTTCCTTCGAACCATTGGCACGTTTGGCAAGAAAGGTAAAAGGAGAATTGAAGTACCATGTGTTACATGCAAATTCATGGATGACCCGTCTGGGGCATGGCACAGAAGAGAGCCACGCGCGGATCCAGTTAACCCTCAATTTTGCAATGCCTTATGCATTGGGATTATTTGAAGAAAGCAATGAAGAAGTGGAACTTATAACAGAAAACATTTTTCCCGGCGAGAAGCAACTCCGTGAATATTGGGAGGAACGAATCAGGGAGCAACTTGAAAAAGCAAATCTTTCATTTCCGGAAGTGAAAAATGAAGCAATACATATTGGTGGAAGAAAGGGGTACCATACTGAGCATTTGCATCCACTGCTGGAAGAAATGGCTCAGGTGTTTAAGCTGGAAGAAGGAGTGGAATGGTGAATTAATTAATGTAACTTCGGTATAAATTTGTTCAAATGCTGGACTGGAAAGATCGAATTTCAAGCAATCCCAAAGTTCTTGTCGGTAAGCCTGCAATTAAAGGTACAAGGATAGGTGTTGATTTAATTCTTGAAAAACTTGGTGCAGGCGAAACCATTGATCAGCTTCTTCAATCATATCCGCACATTGTTAAAGACGATATTTATGCCTGCCTTCTTTACGCTGCAGAAACAATCCGGCATGAATCTATTCACGCCATTCATTCATGAAGTTCATTATTGATGAAAGCATTGATTTCCCCATTGAGGAAGCGTTGACTGATCGTAACCATGAAGTAATTTCTATCAGGAAGTTTTTTCGGGGCATAGATGATGAAGAAATTGTTTTGATGGCAAACGATAGTGCATCATTAATTGTCACAAGCGATAAAGATTTTGGAGAATTGGCATTTCGTCAGCGTATGGGACATAAAGGTGTAGTTCTTATTCGCTTAGACGGTTTATCCAATGATTCCAAACTTAAAGAATCTTTGAAAACTATTCTCGCTGAGGACGAAAATTTAAAGGACGCTTTTACTGTGATAACGCCCGGCATTGCACGAATTCGTAAAATAATTGACTAACATGGTTGCTTCAAAGACGACAATTCTTACAGAAAACGATATCTTAAATTCATTACAAGAAGTAATGGATCCTGAAATCCCGGTATTGTCAGTCGTTGACTTAGGAATTATTGAAGACATCATCATTAATGATGATTCAGTAACCGTAATGATGCTGCCAACTTTTACTGCCTGCCCGGCAATTAAAATTATGCAGGCACAAATACGGGAAAAGGTAATGTCTCTTGGATATTCAGATGTGGAAGTAAGAGTCGACGATTCAACAGCCTGGCACTCGGATCGAATGACGGAAGAAGGCAAGCAAAAATTAGAAGCGTTTGGCCTTGGTACGCCGCTTCGCCATGGTGGTGAATTTGACCTGAATGCTATCGAAAATTCAAAATGCCCGCATTGCTTGAGCGCAAACACAACTATGAATTCACTCTTTGGTTCTACCCTTTGCCGCAGCATGCATTACTGTTTTGATTGCAGGCAGGGTTTTGAACGTTTTAAGCCGCTTTAATTGGTGAATGGTCCATTGATTGTGTTAAAAATCATCGATCCTGCTTATTTTCACCATTCACTTTTCACCATTCACCTTCATGACTGGTCTCTTCTTCGGCTCTTTCAATCCTATCCATACAGGCCATCTTATTATTGCCGAATACCTGTATGAACATGCTGACCTGGATGAAGTATGGTTTATAGTTTCCCCTCAAAATCCTTTGAAGGAGCAAAGCCTCCTCATCAAAGATGAATTGCGTTTGCAAATGGTGAAACTCGCAATTAAGGATAATAGGAATTTTGTTGCAAGTGATGTGGAATTCAAACTTCCGAAACCTTCTTACACTGTTAATACGCTGGAGTTGCTTTCCAAAAAATATCCGCGGAAAAAATTTGCGCTGATCATGGGATCTGACAACCTGGAAATCCTGCACAAATGGAAGGATTATCAGAAAATCCTAAGTACTTATATGCTGCTGATCTTTCGCCGCAGTTTTGTGGAGGAGGCAGATTGGAAACAATACCCGGGAGTGATTTTTTTCGATACCCCATTGCTGAAAATTTCTTCAACACTCATCAGAACCTTGAACGGGGATAAGAAGTCGATTCGTTATCTAGTGCCCGAAAAGGTGAGGGAATTTATAATGAAGAAGAAGTTGTATAAAAGAAAGAAATCCTGAATTACTCTTTTAGAGCCAGTCAGGATTTCATCTAATTTAAATTTTAAGAAGACATTTTCAAACATGATAATGATCATAGATGAGAGTGGGGAGCAAGTCCTTCCCCTTGGGGGAAGGATTTAGGATGGGGCTTTAAGGGACATACATGCTCAATTTTATCATTTCCTAACAGCCTCTTACAATCAATTTCGGAACCAGGGGTGCCTTAAAGCAGAAAAGCCTCCCGAATTTCGGGAGGCTTTTCCGGGAAAGGAATTAAATGATTATGCTAAACGTACGTTTACTGCATTTAAGCCTTTTTTGCCTTGTGTTACTTCAAATACCACTTCATCTCCTTCACGAATGTCCTGAGCCAATCCGGTAACATGGACGAAGATGTCTTGTCCGGTAGCACTGTCATTGATAAATCCAAAACCTTTTGTGGTGTTGAAGAATTTTACTTTTCCTTTTTTCATTTTGTAATTAAAATTTTTGATTATTAAGGCGACAAATGTACGACTTTATTTGGCGAATCCTAATTTTATTTAAAAGGAGGGAATCCACCCCTGGAAAGCGTTAGATCAGCCCCCGGCTCTTAAACTCCAGGTACTTGTTTACAGTGTTGATGGAAAGTTCTTCCGGCCGGGTTAAAATGCTTTGAATTCCATAGCGCCGCAACTCGGTAGAGAGCTGTGTCTTTTCATTCAGAAATTTCTGAGCAATCGTCTGATCATAGATATCCTGTAGTGAGGAAACGGAAGTTTTGGTGAAATCGTCGATCTCTGCATTCTGAAAAAAAACCACAACCAGCAGGTGTAACCTGTTGATGCGACGCAAAATGGGAAGTACACGTTCCAGGGCATACATGCTTTCAAAATTGGTGTAGAGGAAAACCAGGCTTCTGCCATTCATGTGGTAACGGGCACTTTGGTACAGCAGTTCGTAATTGGCTTCCAGTGTTTCCTCCCTTTGTCCATATAATGCTTCCAGTATCTTTTGCAACTGCTGCCGGTTACGTTCAGCCTTGATAAACGTTTGAAACTTATCAGCAAACGTCATCAAGCCTGCCTTATCGCTTTTCACCAACGCAATATTTGAAATTACCAATGTGGTGTTTATCGCATAATCAAGCAGGCTCATTCCGTTAAAGGGCATGCGCATGGTACGGCTTCTGTCGATCACAGAATAGATCTGTTGTGCACGCTCATCTTCGTATTGATTTACCATCAGCGCATTTCTTCGTCCCGATGCTTTCCAGTTGATGCTGCGGTAGTCATCACCGCGTACATATCCTTTGATCTCTTCGAACTCATAGCTGTGGCCGATGCGACGCAGTTTCTTAATGCCTTCCCGCGTCGAGATTCTTGCAAGGGCTTTTAATTCAAACTGTTTCATCTGAAGGATGGAAGGATAGACGGAGATCCCAGTTTCTGCGGGAATGATCCACCTTCTGCTGCAAAAGCCGATGGTGCTGCGCAACATCAAATTAATATTTCCGAAAGTATAATCACCCCTGGTAACCGGTCGTAGTGTGTAACTGATCTTCTTTTTCTCCCTACTCTTCAGTAAAAACTGAAAGGAGAAATCGCGGCGCTGAAACTGCTCGGGCAATTCATCTATCAGGTTTATGTAAAGTGGCAAAGGATAAATATTTTCCACTTCTACCTGCACCTCATTTTCATCTCCCAGAGAAAAAATTTTTTGCACTTTTCTTCTGCCGGAAATTTTTAAGGAAGGCCGAAAAAGGAGAATAATATCTGTAATGATGATTGCTACAAGCACTGCCAGCAAAGCTTGAGTAACAGGGAAAAGGAAAGAGAGAAAAAAACCGGCAGCGAATAAAACAGCAATTCCGCCCAGGGCATAAAACAGGCGATTAGTCAGGTAAAGGTGCCTGAAGATGCGGATCATCGGGGCACTTCAATTTTCTGAATGATTTCTTTTATCACGTCTTCTACTTCCATACCCTCCATCTCGCGTTCAGGTGTAAGAATAATGCGGTGATTCAATACCGGGTAACTCACAAACTGAATATCATCAGGTGTTACGAAGTCGCGGCCCCTGATTGCGGCCAGTGCTTTTGAAGAACGCAGAATTGCCAGTGAAGCACGTGGTGATGCACCAAGAAATAAATCACCGTGATTGCGTGTTTGATGGACAATGGAAGCAATGTATTCCACCAACTCATCTTTAATATGAATCTGTTCCACCAGTGTTCTGCATTCCGCAATGTCAACAGCAGAAAAAACAGCGATTACCTCTTCGGTTTTCCGGTTGCTGAAATCTTCTTTGAAGCGGTGGATGATTTTTTTTTCTTCTTCTAGTGATGGATAATTGATTTTTACCCTGTAAAGAAACCGGTCAAGTTGTGCTTCGGGTAACTTATAAGTGCCTTCCTGTTCAATTGGATTTTGTGTGGCAATCACAATGAAGGGAAATTCCATTTTATAAGTCGTTCCATCTACAGTGATCTGTTGTTCTTCCATCACTTCAAACAGTGCAGCCTGAGTTTTTGCAGGTGAGCGGTTGATCTCATCAATCAGTACGATGTTTGAAAAGACAGGACCACGGTTGAAGGTGAATTCTGAATTTTTGAAATTGAAAACGGAAGTACCGATCACATCAGAAGGCATCAGATCCGGCGTAAACTGAATGCGCGAAAATTGGATGGATAAGGTTTTGGCCAGCAACTTTGCAGTAAGTGTTTTGGCAATGCCCGGAACTCCTTCAATCAGTAAATGGCCACCTGCGAATAATCCGGTTATAAGTAGTGTCACCATATCATCCTGTCCAACAATTACCTTCCCGATCTCTGTGCGAATCCTGTTTACTGAATCGCCAATTTTTTCCAATGCCAGATGGTTTTGATTCCAGGATGGATTTATGGCGGGTGTTTCGGGAGTGATTGTTTGTTCTTCCATAATTAATTGCAAAGTATTTAAAAAAAATCAGAAGAACGGATTGATAAAAACTGTGCATGGCCAGGTCCGTTTTTGAGGTGGAGATTTAACAGGAGGTTGCCTTATTACTGAATCGTGACGACTCAGAGAGGTTAGGTTAGTTATAGTGAATTGGTTTGAGTCGTGGCAGGACTGTCATCAGAAAAAAACTACTGGCAGTTTTGGTGCCGGCAGTTTTAAAAATTGAATGTGAAAGAACCTTACTTAATAATAATCTTAGAGGTGAACTGTTGGCTTTTGGAAGAAAGCTGAAGCAAATACACGCCATTGGGTAATTCATTTCTGTTCAAAGTGATGGAAGATTGATGATCTACCTGTTGCTGGAGAACAATTCTTCCGGTTACATCCATTACCTGGAAAGATTCAAATTTGCCGTTAAACTTAATGGTAGCAAAATCATGAAACGGGTTAGGAGAGATCATTATGTCAGCATCAAATGTAGCCGGCTCTTCAGCGGACAATATGGTTCCATTTTTATAAAGATCAATAATGGTTTGAACAGAATTGGAAAGAGCTAAACGCCCTTCGCCATTTTCATCACTGCCATTGTTGGGAAGGAAATTATAGGCGAAATCTAAATTCAGTGTGCCCTGTGATGCAATATTAAACGGACCGATGGAACCTACTATTCGCATGTCCGACGGTCCTGGTCCGGCATCCCACCACCAGTTTGATGGTTGACCTGATGCACTGGAATCTGAAAATCCCGGAAAAAAGAATTGTGATGTATCTGTTCCACCATAACCATTGGGGTGCAATGAATCCACCATCATTGGGCTGCCATCACCCCATAGGCCTTTGGTGTAATTATAATATTCACCTGCAGTTTCAGGGTTGCCGGTGTTTGGACCAAAGTCATTGGAGTAGCCAATTGATGATGAAAGGGGATGGCTAAGCCAGGTAGCTGCTAATGCAGGTGGATTTACACCGTAGTAAACGGAACAACCGACCTCTCCATCAATGGAATCCTGATTGATTACAAAAATGGAGTTTTTTGCCACATCAGTACCAACGTAATCGTCCTCTGCGCACCCCATATCAAAATCATTCCACAAGCCAAAATACAGCTCGTGATAATTATTGAGGGATTTGTTCTTTAAAGAATAGTTGAAAAAAATTGAGTTTTCCAGAATAGGATTGGTTCCCTCATTAAATGCATAAGCCATGCCGTGCACTTCAAATCCCAGTGGATCTGCTCCTGTTTCAGTATGAGCAAGTGCAATGTCATTAAAGATGTAGTAAACTGCCTGATCACCATAAATAGAAGGATAGTCACCTAATGATGGTTCATAAAGTCCATTGTTGTTGAGATCGGCAAAGGGAGCCATGATTTCCTCAAATCCTGCAGGGCCATTACCCGGCCAGTTGGCAAT
>JBDSEW010000250.1:0-5740 GCA_039919825.1 Chitinophagales bacterium
GTCCCCTTTAATCGAGAAAATTGAAGCGGCTTCTGTCTCCGAGAATGCCGTTACTGAAACGCCCCTCCTGGTAAGAAAACTGGACCAATTGCTCGATCAGTCCTTCAATGAGCTAATTCAAAGTTTAGTATCTTTGGCGTGACACTATTGGAATCATTTTTGATCCTGCGTGTTCCATAAAAAACAAATTCAATGAGAAGAATCACCTTCCTGTTCATGGTAACAGGGCTTTTACTGTCATTACATCTTTCCGCTCAAAACAAAACCGAAGGCATTAAGTGGATGTCGATTACAGAGGCCGAAAAACTTTCTACCCAGCACCCTAAAAAGATCCTGATAGATATCTATACTGACTGGTGTGGCTGGTGCAAAAAACTGGATGCCACTACCTACAAAGATCCAAGTGTTGTTGCTTACCTGAATGCAAATTTTTATGCTGTTAAGTTGAATGCTGAATCGAAGGAGAAAATCTCCTATCAAAACAAGGAATATGCTTATGATCCGGCACAGAGAATCAATGGTGTTGCAGCTAATTTTATGAGTTCATCCAGCGGGTATCCAACTACAACTTTCCTGGATGAAAAGTTTAACGTGATCTCTGTTGTTCCGGGTTACATGCAGACGGATATGATGAATAATGTTTTGAGCTATATCAATGGTAACCATTACCTGAACACAGACTGGAACACTTATTTGAGTTCACTTAATCCAGCCCCAAAATAATGCTCCCGTTTTTCCTTTTAATAAAAACTCAATCTTCACCAGGTTGAGTTTTTTTATTTTAAGAAATCGCATAAATAGTATTTTTGACGATCATGAATCACCTCCTATCGCCAAATAAAGTAATTACAGGCGCGAAATATGCATCACCGGAAGCAGCATCCCTTACTGCCGCCAATACCCATTTGAAAATATTGATTACCCCTTCACAGCTTGTTTATCTGGTAGCAGATATTAATTCAAAAAAAGTAGTGCTGCTTCAACCGTATCAATTCTCACGGATCACTTCTGCTGAAGAATGGCGCTTGTCCGTTGATTCTATCTTCGAAAAAGATGATTGGCTGAGAAAAGAAGTGGCAGAGAAGAAAACAGGAATTTTTACATCCTCCTTCACCCTGGTTCCGGCGGTATTGGACCTTGAAAGCTCAGGGAAGGAATTGCTGGCAATGAATTGCGCAGTTGAAGCGGAGAGCGTCATCTTCTCCGACCCTGTGGCTGCCGGCGATATCCACTTGGTATATACACTTTCGCCTGCTATCGTTCAAAAATGCAGGGTTTATGGAGGTGGTTCTCCTGTACATGCACTAACAGGATTTATAAACTACCTGTTAGCCATTGCCGGCCCGGATGGAAAGGAGCATTTATTCGTGTATGTTCAATCCACGTCGTTTCAACTTATTTTTATCCGCAATAAATCGCTGCTGTTCTGTAATAGTTTCGGTTATCAGTCGCCCGAAGATTTCATGTATCATCTGTTATTTGCCTGTAAGCAACTACGGATTGATCCGGAACTCATCCCCCTGACTTTGATGGGTGAAGTGATGCGCGATTCCACACTGTTTCTATTGCTTGTGAAATACATCCGGCGGGTTGAATTTTCTAAACCTCATAATGCATTGCGTTTTAGTGATGATTATCCTCTTCCGCCACATTTCTTCTTTAACCTTTTTTGCCTTTAGACCATGAGAGTAATAAGCGGAACACTGGGAGGCAGAAAATTCTATCCTCCCAATCATCTTCCCACACGTCCCACTACCGATTTTGCAAAAACCGGGTTGTTCAACATTCTGAATAACCACTTTGATTTTACGGAAATCAGTTTTCTGGATCTATTCAGTGGTACCGGCAACCTCAGTTATGAATTTGCTTCGCGGGGTGCTCCGAGAATAGTTTCGATAGATCAGGACCGTGGTGCTGTTGAGTTTATAAAAAAAATGAAACAGGAATGGAAGATTACTGATCTTGATGTACAGAAGAATGATGTTTTTAAATTTCTCGAACACAATAGAGAAAAGTTTGACGTCATCTTTGCCGGTCCACCTTATCCGCTTGAAAGCATAGATGATATCCCTGGTAAAGTGCTTGAAAAAAATATCCTCAAGCCCAATGGATGGTTTATCCTGGAAACTGACCCAAAACATAAGTATGCCCAATTTCCTGAGTTGATGCAGGTCAGAAACTACGGA
The DNA here is from genome assembly GCA_039919825.1 of Chitinophagales bacterium. Taxonomy (GTDB): domain Bacteria; phylum Bacteroidota; class Bacteroidia; order Chitinophagales; family UBA10324; genus JACCZZ01. The sequence goes on from JBDSEW010000250.1 coordinate 2,187, forward strand.
CAAACACATTTTCATTTCTTCTCTCCTGCACATGCACTTACTGGCCAGGAAAAAAAATCATCTTAAGTGCACGCTGAATACCTTAATAAATCAATTGAATGAGTACTTTCAGCACGCCAAAATTAAATCATGAAAAAAATTGCAGTTTTTCCGGGATCCTTTGATCCGGTCACTATCGGACACATCGACATTATCAACCGCGGGCTACCTCTTTTCGACAAAATGATCATTGGCATTGGGGTTAACTCTCAGAAACAATACCTTTTCCCGTTAGAGAAACGCATTGCCTGGCTGCAGAAGATCTTTGAATTTGAACCTAAAATTGAGGTGCAAAGCTATACCGGCCTAACCGTAAGCTTTTGCGAAGCGCAAAACGCCGGTTATATTTTGCGGGGTATTCGAAGCTCAGGTGATTTTGAATTTGAACGTGCTGTATCTCAAACCAACAGGGTGCTCAGCCGTAACATTGAAACCATTTTCATTCTTGCAAATCCTTCACTGGCTTCCGTTTCCTCGTCAATCGTTCGCGATGTGATCGTAAATGGAGGCGACCCTGCTCCCTTTATTCCGGAAGAAATTGAGAAACTGGTTCAGAACTGAGAAAGCTCCGTTTGTTGCAGTACCATTCACATTGTCACCAAATAAGACTTTTTTTAAACCGGAAAGAACCTATAAAGCAGTAAGCTTTAAGTTTAAACTGACGTTACTTAAAGAACGATAAATTTAATTTGTCATAGGGTCATTCCTTATAGAACTGCATTTCTTTACCCTGTTTTTCTTAATTTTGCACTCCTAACAAGCCGGCCTTTTACTAAAAGAAGATACATCGAGGCCTCTAATTCCATCACAAACATGATCATAGGAATTCTGAAAGAACCCACCGAAGAGAACCGTGTTGTTGCCCTTCCTGAAATTGCAGGTCAGTTGGTAAAAATGAATTTTGAAGTACATGTGGAAACCGGCGCCGGCAGCAGCGCTTTCGCCTCTGATGCAGATTATCAGCATGCCGGAACAAAAACCACTGACCGTAATGAAATTTTTGCCAATGCAGATCTCCTGCTCGCTATCAATCGCCCTTTAGATAGTGAATTAAGCAAAATGAAAGCTGGCGCTGTGCTCCTTGCTGTTTTTCAACCTTTGTTCAACAAAGAGCTGGTACTTGAACTGGTCGAAAAAAACATTACTTCTTTCAGTATGGACATGGTTCCACGCACATCACGGGCACAAACCATGGACATTCTTTCTTCTCAGGCAACTGTAGCTGGATATAAGGCAGTATTAACGGCGGCAACGCACTTACCGAAGTTTTTCCCTATGTTCATGACTGCTGCAGGGAGTATTACTCCTGCCAAAGTGTTGATACTCGGCGCAGGTGTTGCGGGCCTGCAGGCGATTGCCACTTCGCGGCGTTTAGGTGCCGTGGTAGAAGCATTTGATACCCGCAGCGCGGTGAAGGAAGAAGTAAAAAGCCTTGGTGCGAAATTTATTGAGGTGGAAGGCGCAACTGAGTCTGCTGCAGCGGGAGGATATGCTGTGGAACAAACCAAAGAATTCCTTGACAAGCAAAAGCAAAAAATATTTGAATCGGCAGTGAAAGCTGATGTGATTATTTGCACGGCACAAATTCCTGGCAGGAAAGCACCGGTGCTTATTCCTAAAACTACTGTTGATGCAATGAAATCAGGTGCTGTAATTATTGATTTGGCTGCTTCTACCGGCGGAAATTGTGAGCTCTGCAAAAACAATGAAACAGTTCTGACTCCCAATGGCATCACCATCATCGGCGACTCTAACTTACCTGCAACCATGCCTTCAGATGCCAGCAAAATGTTTGGGAAAAATGTAATGAACTTCCTGAAACTCATTTTAAAGGATGGACAGATCAATCTCAACTTCGAAGACGATATTGTGCAGGGAACCTGCATCACGCATAACAAAGAAGTGATCAATGCAAGAGTGAAAGATGCAATGGCAGCGAAATAATGAATAGTCAATGGTCAAGTGAAAGTGGAGACACTATCGTAAATCCAAAATCTTAAATCCTCATGGAACAACTTTTGAATTTTTTGTATGAAAACCGCGAAATGGTTTTTATCATAATTCTCTCTATCTTTTTAGGAATTGAAATGATCTCTCATGTGCCTACTGTGTTGCATACTCCTTTGATGTCTGGTGCCAATGCGATTCATGGGGTGGTGATCATAGGGGCAATCATTGTAATGGGCAACGCTGAAGGTGATAACTACCTCGCCCTTATTCTGGGTTTCCTGGCTGTAATTTTAGGTACACTGAATGTGGTGGGAGGTTTTGTGGTAACCGACAGAATGTTGGAAATGTTTAAAAAGAAAAAGTAATTGCGTTCGCGCTAAAAATACAGTTCATGGAAAACACTATCCTTTGGTTGACCTACATTGCCGGTTCAATAACTTTTATTCTTGGTTTAAAAATGCTGAGCCATCCTGAAACCGCTCGTCGTGGCAACCTGGTGGCAGCAGCCGGAATGGCATTGGCTATTTTAGGAACTATATTTTTGTATCAAAACGAAGAGGGTACAAAACTTCATAACTATGGATGGATATTCGGTGGTATCATCATAGGATCCATTGTTGGAACACTCGCCGCAAAACGCGTGAAGATGACGGCAATGCCGCAAATGGTTTCCCTGTTCAATGGAATGGGAGGCGCGTGCGCAGCAATCATTTCTATCATTGAATACCAGCACCACCATTTCGGAAACGGCGATTGGAACATCGTAGCTGTTACACTTGCCGGATTGCTGATTGGGGGAGTTTCTTTTGCAGGAAGCATGATTGCATTCGGTAAATTGAATGGAAACATCAACGATAAAATTTTTCCTGCGCAATCCATTGTGAATATGATATTGCTGATAGCTACAGTGGGCGTGGGTGTTTATCTTACTTTTTTGGGCGAACAGAACATGATGGTTCTCGGCATCATGATCGTGATGTGCATGCTGTACGGAATTCTGTTTGTAATGCCGATTGGAGGTGCTGATATGCCGGTTGTCATTTCACTATTAAATTCATTTACGGGTGTTGCTGCAGCATGCGGTGGTTTTATTTATAACAACCAGGTAATGCTTACCGGTGGTATTTTGGTGGGATCAGCAGGTACTATTTTAACCATACTTATGTGCCGCGCAATGAACCGTTCCTTATTGAATGTTATCATCGGGAATTTTGGAGGCGCTGCGAAAGGAGGGAGTAGTGATGGAAAAGAAAAAGGAAACATCAAAGAAATTTCTCTTTCAGATGCAGCAGTGTTATTGAGCTATTCCAAAAAAGTGATGATCGTTCCCGGATATGGATTGGCCGTTGCACAGGCGCAACACACAGTTCACGAACTGGAAAAATTACTGGAGGAAAAGGGAGTAGAAGTAAAATATGCTATTCATCCCGTTGCAGGCAGAATGCCCGGCCATATGAATGTGCTGCTTGCAGAAGCAGATGTACCATATGAAAAATTGCTCGAGATGGAAGACGCCAACTCCGAATTCAGCACCACAGATGCAGTGATTGTAATAGGTGCAAATG
>JBDSEW010000272.1:0-16317 GCA_039919825.1 Chitinophagales bacterium
CAACTGCAGAAAGTAGTCGCACAGGTTGTAAGTAAAAGAATCGTAATTGTCGAGCAGGAGCAGCACGTCAAAAATTATGAATAATCGTGGTGAATGAATTTACGTCGTAACAGAAAATGACAAGAGTGAATTTCATTTACTGTTGTGCCGATTTCGATAGCTTTTCAAGGAAGGCTGCGAACTCTGCAAACATCTCTTTTACCGCAGGCGTGTAGGATGAAATGTTGTTGATCATAAAATCAGATACAGTTGAAATGACCGAATACGTTTTTGATTGTTGCTTCACAAAGGGACTGATGATTTCAACCTGGTCAAGCAGCCAGATGAAAATGCTGAATAGTACAGTGTAAACTGATACATACAAAATTACTCCTCCCATTCTGTTCAGAAATCCAATCTGTGCTATTTCAACAATCTTTTCAAGTGATTTGCCAATCAGGTAGATCACCAGTGCAATAACTGCAAAAACTGCAAGGAATGAAATGACCGGCATATACTCTGATTCAAGATTGAATTTATCATGTAATGCCTGTGCTGCTACAGCACTTAACTTCACGGCAGCAAGAATTCCAATGCCCCATGCCAGTGTAGTAAAGATGGAAAGAATGAGGCCGTTAGTCCAGCCTTTCCAAATGCCATAAAGTGCCAGTATCATCCAGGCAATATCAATCCACATCGTTTATTTTTTTAAATGCAAATAATTGTATGCAGCAGTTTAGAAGAACGTGATAAAAAAGATTTATATCTCCATTGTTTTTGGAAAAATGCAATCCGAAAATTGAAGGGTTCACACGTTTGCAAGCAGTTCTTTCACAATGGCTGAAATCGTTTTGCCGTCTGCTTTCCCTGCCAGCTGCTTTGATGCCATTCCGATCACTTTGCCCATATCCTGCGGCGTTTTTGCACCGGTGTCTTCGATAATTTTTTTCAGCACCAGTCTTAGTGAATCAGCATTCATTTGTTGTGGAAGGTATTTTTCAATTATTGCTATCTCTTCCCTTTCTTTCTTTGCCAGGTCTTCGCGTTTCTCTTTTTCATAGATCTCCAGCGCATCACGGCGTTGTTTTACAAGTTTCTGTAAGAGTTTTATTTCCGAATCGTTGTCCAGTTCTTTGGCGTCTTTCTCTGTTTTCGACAGCAGGATAGCAGATTTTATTGCTCTTATCGCGCGCAGACCGGCTTCATCTTTACCGAGCATTGCAAGCTTTAAATCAGCATTAATTTTTTCTTCAAGGTTCATCACTCAAAATTTTTGCAAAGATATAAATTGATAGATTGAATGGAAACAGTATAATGTAAAGGATTGACAGCAGGCACTTACAATGTTCAATTAATTTAGCGCTAAGACGCCAAAGCGCCAAGAGGAAAGCGAAGGATCACTAGTGGTTTAATTTTTATAACCTCTCTGCGATTTGGCGCTTATTCTGGTTTAAAGTTAAAATCAAGAATTGTGATATTCCATACCCACACATGGCAATTAAACAGTTCAAGAATTTGACAATTGATAACTTTCAAAGCATTTACCATTGAAGAACAAATATTACTTTATCTCTTCATAGTCGATATATTCTCCTTGCGCGTCTGCATCTTTTGGAGTTTTACCCACAGTTGGTGAACGAGTATTATTCACAAAATTCCGATGACGTGAGTGATTAGTGTTGAGTGGTTTCTTTTTCCTGATGCCAAACAAACCCGGCCAGATAAACCGGATGGCCAGCAGTATCAGGAGAATATCAACAATGGGAGTTTCTAAAATGCGCAACATACTTGTAGTTATTATTTGCGGATTGGTCTATTGATCAATGTCTCAAAATGCTGACACGATGGTCGTTTAACCACAAAGAATATTTTTACAAAAGTAGAATTAAATTCTATCGCGCATTGATCTGCTGAGCAATGAAGAGGTAGCATATTATTAGTTTGGAGTTTGCAAAACTGTAACCTGAAATTATTTACTGAGATACATACTTTTCTCTTTATACATCTGGCGGAAAAACGGATCAAACAAATCTTTGATGAACCTGATGGCTTCACCGGTAGATTTCATCTCAGGTCCCAGCTCCTTATTTACGTTGGGAAATTTATCAAATGAAAATACGGGCTCCTTAATGGCATAACCGGTGAGTTTACGGTCGAATTTAAAATCCTTCAGCTTCTTGACGCCCATCATCACTTTGGTGGCCGCATTCAGATAAGGAATCTGGTAAGCTTTCGCAATAAAGGGTGTAGTACGTGATGCACGTGGATTGGCTTCAATCACATATACTTTTCCATTTTTTATTGCATACTGAATGTTGATCAATCCCCGGATGTTTAACTCCAGTGCCAGCTTTTCAGCATACTCTACCATCTTGTCGATAATTTCATACGTAAGATTGAAAGGAGGGAGCACTGCACTGGAATCGCCGGAGTGAATCCCTGCAGGTTCAATGTGTTCCATTACACCCATTATATGTACCTGATCACCGTCACAGATCGCATCAATCTCTGCCTCTTCTGCACGATCGAGAAAATGATCAATCAGAATTTTGTTATTCGGCATGTGTTTCAGCAATTTCAGTACTGCCTGCTCCAGTTCATCATCGTTCAGCACAATGCGCATGCGCTGACCTCCAAGAACGTAGGAAGGCCGCACCAGCACAGGAAAACCCACACGCTTTGCCACCGCTATTGCGTCTTCTACGGTAAGTGCTACTCCATATTCAGGATACGGTATGTCCAGTTCTTTTAGTAAGTCAGAAAAGGCACCGCGGTCTTCTGCAAGATCCATATCCTTAAATGAGGTGCCGATGATCCTGATACCTTTTTCGGATAGTTTTTTTGCGAGTTTAAGTGCTGTTTGCCCGCCAAGCTGCACAATCACTCCCTCCGGCTTTTCCAGTTCAATAATTTCAATCAGGTGTTCCCAGAAAACCGGTTCAAAATAAAGTTTGTCTGCAATGTCAAAATCGGTAGACACCGTTTCAGGATTGCAGTTGATCATGATGGCTTCAAAACCTGACTCGCGAATAGCGAGCAATCCGTGCACACAGCAATAATCAAATTCAATGCCCTGCCCGATGCGATTTGGACCTGATCCCAATACAATTATCTTCTTCCGGTTGGAAACAACCGATTCATTTTCTGTATCAAAGGTGGAATAGTAATACGGCGTTGCAGCACCAAATTCTGCCGCACAGGTATCTACCAGTTTGTAGGTTCTGCTGATACCAAGCACTTTTCTCTTTTCATATACTTCGTCTTCTGTAATATTGCCCAGCAGGTGCGCAAGCTGAAGATCTGAATAACCCATCTGCTTCAGTTGAAGAAAGAGCTCTTTCGAAATAGTTTCGAGGGTATATTTTTTCGTTTCCTTTTCTATGGTAACCAGTTCTTGTATTTGTTCGAGAAACCACCGGTCTATCAAAGTCCATTTATAAATCGTATTGATAGAAACACCAAGTGACAATGCATCCTTGATTCTGAAAATCCTGTCCCATGAAGGATGTTGCAATTTCTCCAGGATCTCTTCCGAACGTTTCCAGTGTTTACCATCAGCTCCCAAACCGATGGCATCATTTTCGAGCGACTGACAGGCCTTCTGTACTGCTTCAATAAAAGTTCTTCCAATCCCCATCACTTCGCCCACCGATTTCATTTGTAATCCGAGGGTTTCATCGGCACCTGCGAATTTGTCGAAGTTCCAGCGGGGAATTTTTACAATTACATAGTCAAGAGCAGGTTCAAAATAAGCGGATGTGGTTCCGGTGATCTGGTTTCGAAGTTCATCAAGGTGATAACCGATAGCGAGCTTTGCAGCAATTTTTGCGATGGGATAACCTGTTGCTTTAGAGGCAAGCGCAGACGAACGGGAAACACGCGGATTTATTTCCACTGCAATGAGATCTTCGTTGTCTGGATCCATGGCAAACTGTACGTTGCATCCGCCTGCAAAATTTCCCAGCGATCGCATCATCATCATGGCCATATTACGCATACGCTGGTAGCCGGTATCACTCAATGTCATAGCTGGTGCAACAGTTATGGAATCACCGGTGTGGATACCCATCGGATCAAAATTTTCGACAGTACATATGATCACGACGTTGTCACCGGAATCGCGCAGCAACTCCAATTCAAATTCTTTCCAGCCCATTACCGCTTTCTCCACCAGCACTTCATGAGTTGGAGAGGCCTTTAATCCCCTGTCCAGTGCTGCTTCAAATTCTTCTTTGCGGTGTACGAATCCACCACCGGTTCCACCCAGCGTGTACGAAGGCCGAATCACGAGCGGGAAGCCGATCTCCTGCGCAATTTCCTTTCCTTCCAGCATTGAGTTGGCTACTTTGGAAGGGGCAACGGCGACGCCTATTTCACCCATAAGGTTGCGAAATGCTTCCCTGTTTTCTGCCCGGTCAATTGCTTTGATATCCACGCCGATCATGCGCACATGGTATTTTTCCCAAACTCCCAGTTCATCTGCTTCTTTGGCAAGATTAAGTGCAGTTTGCCCTCCCATGGTTGGGAGAACCGAATCAATTTTTCTCCCTGCTTCTTCTGATTCTTCCAAAATCTGTATGATGGATGAAACATCCAGTGGCAGCAAGTACACGTGATCGGCTGTCACTGGATCCGTCATGATGGTTGCCGGATTAGAATTGATCAGTGAAACCTTTATGTTTTCTTCACGCAGCGAACGCGATGCCTGTGAACCGGAATAATCGAATTCACAGGCCTGTCCGATAATGATAGGGCCTGAGCCAATTATGAGTACATGTTGAATACTATTGTCGCGTGGCATCTACAGAATGTGGATTTAAATTAAAGCGCTCTGAAACGAATTTTTTATATCCCGGTAGGAAACCGGTATGGTATTGTTTTCAAATATGGTTGGTAAAGAAATCGAGAATGCAGGAGTACTGAATGATAGAAAATCAATAATAACGGAGCCCGGATAGGAGTTAAAAGATGGCAGGCCTTGCAACATTTTCATTAAGGCGCAAAAATAGCAGAATCCTGATTCTGTTTTTAATAAAGTGTGCACATAAAAAAAGCCGCTCTCATACCTGGAGCGGCTTTTCAAAAAATTTATTCCGGACTAATGAATTACGTCCAGTTTTTTAGTCAAAACCTGGTCGCCTATGCTTACTTTAACCTGGTAAATGCCTGTTGTGAGGTCGCTCGTGTTTACAGGTATTACATGGCTGCCGTTGATTGAACCTAAGTCCTGAGCTGACACGGTTTGACCAATCAGGTTGATCACCTGAACAGTTACCTTTTCAGCTTTGGTAATCTTTAAATCAAGGTATGCCATCTGTTTTGCAGGATTCGGATACAAAAACAAAGAAGCATTTGCTATTTCGTCTTGTATTCCGGTAGTAAACTTCAGGCTGGTATTGCCTGAGTTAAGCACTTCACCGGAAGCATAATCTACTACCATGCCTACTACTTTCAAATGGTTGATATTATAAGAAGCAGGAACGGTGTACGTATATGTATACGAGTATGTATTTCCGCTGGTGATAGCAGTGGGAAGGCTTCCTGCTGTTCCCTTCACATCGCTTAACAGGGCTCTTCCAACAAAATCATAATAAAGTTCTGATCCCGGAATGTGTCCGGACTCAAATTCATATCCCTGCATGGGACCGGCGTATCCATAATCGGCAATGGAGTAATAGTTGGTCTGTGCATAGGTGCTGGTGGTTCCATGAACGCTATCTTCCTCTAAAACGGCAACAAAACGATAGTCGCCATTGAGATTTTGCAGGAATTGACCATTCAGGGTGGCAGTCAAAACATTTGTGGCGAGGTTTAAATCTGTTTCTATCGAAACTTTTACGGCCGGCGCATTTGAAATACTATTGATAAAATCACCCTCCAGTTGCGAAGGATCAATGATATAGTTTCTGTTGATGATCACACTTGGGTATCCCTGGAATCCAGGATAAGCGCCCACCCACGCGTCATAAGCAGCAACCTCCATTGGATCATTATTATGAACCGCTATTCCAATAAACTGGTCAGGATAGAATTCCTTCATGTAATCCATAAAAACAATTCCTCTCACACACCATCCACACCATGTTCCGGTTGCTTCTTCTGCAAGGTAATTCTGATCAGGATTGGGAGTTACTCCTGTTACTGAAAATTCACCACCGTTGTTATCAGTGGTAATCTCATCTGAACCACCATTTATGTTCGAAACAGTAATGGTTATGTCATGGCTTCCTGGTAATGTAGTATAGGTAGTCGAAGCTGAATAAGAATATGATTCAAACGTTCCTATGTTAAGACCGCTGATTGAGTCCGAATAGGTATTTATGCCATCTGTCCAGCTAATATCAAAAGAGGTGATGGATACCGTTCCGAGGTTTGAAATAGTAGCGCTTATATTTAGGGGTAAATCAGCAATATATTTTGCAAAGCTCACGAATGTAGGGGTAGGATCAAGTTTGCCAATCATAAAGGTGGTAATCCCTGCATCCAAACCTGTTACAGGTGCATATACGGATACGTTGTCAATGGCCCATCCATAGAGCCAATCACCACCATCATCGTACTTAAAACCTATCTTTACATCACTTTGTCCTGCATAGCCCGAAAGATCAATATAGCTCGTTTCCCAGTCGCCTGCATTAGCACCAAGTTCTTTTACCAGTGTCCAATTGACACCTCCATCTGTTGATGCCTGAATAGAGGCGGATTCAGTAACTCCAAGATAAGTGAGGTTATAATAGTACTTATCAAAACTCATGAAAATGTTGGTGTAACTGGAAAAATCCATGGACGGGGTGATGAGAACATCATTGCTTTTATCGCAATTACAAGCATCATCATTTGTGCCGGCCATTTTGGTATGTGGGGTAATTCCAAAATTGGCACTCTGTAATTCTGTATTGGTACCGAATTTCCAACCACCGTCGGTTGCATTGGTAACCTGGCTCCAGCCAGAAGGCAAACCAGTGCCTTCAAAATCCTGGGAATAAATGGTGGTTTGCGCCCATCCTGCAGTGCTTAGCAAGAGGAGTGAAAAAGCTGCAAAATTAAAAAGTGTAAATTTTTTCACGGGAAAGGATTTTTGTTTGGGGTTAAAATCAAGACTGCTAAAATACTACTTCGTTAAATATCCTCATCAAATATGACCGACTAAAAGACGAAAAATGGATTATTAGTACTTCCATCCTCTATTTGATAGAATGAAATGCTTTTGAGCCATGGATTTGTCATTAAAAGGGTTGTTTCTGATACCCGTAAAATATTTTAATGTAAAATTTCCTGAATTGAGAGGGACTTTGTACTTTTACGGCATTATTTTTTCAGTAAGCCAGCATTAATTTAGATACCATGAAAAAACTCTTTACACTTTCGTTAGCATTGTTCTCTTTGATCCTCATTTCAAAGGCGCAAAATGCAAATATTAATATTGATCCTGCAACAGTTGATCTAAGTGTTTATGCAGCTGACTACGGAGATGCAAATTCAACGGTTTACAATACATCAAACGCTGCCAGAACTTTTCGCTGGATTCGTTCTAACATAGGGGCGCCTTCCGCCTGGACTACGACTGTATGTGATAAGAATAATTGTTACTCAACTACCACTTCTTCCCAGGATTTTGTTTTGAATGCAGGTGCCAGCGGTCTTTTGAGGCTTACGGTTAATCCTAATGGTGTCACCGGAAATGCAACTTACCAGGTGCTTGTTTACGACATAAATGATAGTATCAATTCAAATACTGTTTTTACGGTCAATGTGACTGCGTATGATATGACGGGCATTAACGACCCCATTAATGGTGGTGTTTCATTATACCCTATTCCTGCGAAGGATCTGCTCAATGTAAATTTTGATGGACTAAAAAATGTTACTTCTATCGCGATCTACAATGTTGTGGGACAAAAACTAAAAACCGTAAATGTGTATGCCGGAAGCAAAACAGTGGCTATTCCTGTTTCAGATATGAAAAAGGGAGTTTACTTCATTCGTGTTTACAGCAATAACACAGAGGCTATAACCAAGACCTTCACAAAAGAATAATTTCATCATACCTTTTTTTAAAATGCCCCTCAACCGGGGCATTTTTTTTTATTGCAATCAAATTTTGTGTTGACTCTTTTAATCACATCCCTTGAAAAATCTCCTGGTATATGCTCATGCAATAATTTCTCTGCTCTGCGTATTCAGCATTCAAGCCTCTGGCCAAACTCCTTATTTTCTCAGGTACTATGGTGGACAGGATATAAATGAACAAGCAAGGTCAATACAGCAGTTGGCAGGTGGATCTATCTATATAAGTGGATATTTAAATGCTTCAGGAAATACGGACCCTGCGGTGCTCAAATTAGATAATTATGGAGATTCGGTATGGATGAAAACTTATGGAGATTCAACTTTTGATGCAGCATTGTTTCTAAACCATTGCGGAGCTTCGGATTTAATAATGACCGGTGAACGCGTGAATGATCTCACTGGAACAGATGTGATTGTTCTTAAGATTGATTCCACCGGTGCATTATTGTGGGAATCAATTATTCAAACGAATAAAAATGAGTCAGGCAGCTACATTGAACAAACACAGGATGGAGGTTTTATAGTTTGTGGGTTTCAGTCAGACAACTTTGGATTCAACGATATTTTCCTGGCGAAACTTGATTCATTGGGCACCGTTTCATGGGTCAACCATTATGGCGGCGCCGACAATGACTATGCCCATCAGGTTCATGAATTACCTGATGGCAGTCTTATTTTAACCGGCGATACCCGGAGCAAAGGAGCAGGAGGGTATGATGTTGAAATACTCAAACTCACATCTACAGGTGAAGTGATTTGGGATTATACTTATGGCGATGAACTTCAAAATGGCTGCCAGGGAATTTATATTGCTGCCAATGGCGATCTAATTTCGTATGGGGAAACGGAAACCTATCAATTTTCTCCATTTGACTTTTCTATAGAGCGCATTTCACCCGACGGAATCAGTATCTGGAAAAGGGTTTTTGGTGGTGATGAAAGTGATGCCGCTTTTTCTTTATTGGAAGACAGTGAAGGCAGTTTTATTTTTACCGGTTATAGTAACAGTTTTAATGGAGGCGAACCTATAGATGTGATCATAGCAAAAACAAATGCTTCCGGAGAACTGCTGTGGTTGAATGACTATGGAGGTACAGGAATAGATATTGGATATGGCATTATAGAAATGGAAGATGGTTTCCTGGTAGGGGCCACTTCTTTTAATGAAGGATCCGATGATTTTTGCCTGCTCCATGTTTCCGTGGAAGGGTTATTGACAACAATCACTGATCCTCAAAACTCCATTAAGCCACATATTGAGTTATCTGTTTACCCAAACCCTTCTTCAGGCAAACTGTCTATCCGGTTTACGGAATCAGTGAAAAACTTTCATTTGGAAATTTTTGATGTTACTGGCCGGCGGGTTTTTAAATCAGCATACACGGGAAACAAAAAAGAAACAACCATACAATTCAATGAAAGGCCAGGGTTGTATTGGTTATTGATACAAAGCAATTCCGGAAATTGGCATTTACCTATCGAATTGCAATGACCAGTATTAAGTTCTACCAGCAATAATCACTATTTCCTTTTATTTTATTATTCCTTCTGGGCGGCCAGGGATTTGAGGTGTTCTTCGAGTTCAAATTCATCACCTTCTACATAACCATTATGTATATAAGATATGTTGCCATTTTTATCGGTTACAACCGTATAGGGAACATTTTGAAAACTAAGTGCGCGTTTCAGGTCCTGGTTGGGATCTACCAATACCCTGTAAGGCCAGTTTGATCCGTCAACGGTTGGTTTTACCTTGGTAATATTTCTCGAATCATCGATTGAAACAGCAATCAATTCAACATTATAATTTTTTTGCCAGTCTTCATATACGTCCATGATATTGGTGAGTTCTTTTTTGCAGGGCACACACCATGTAGCCCAGAAACTGAGGACAATAATTTTCCCGTCTTTGGAAAGCTGACTGACATCAACCTTGTTACCATCAACATCTGATAACGTGATTGATGGAAGTTTTTTATCCTGTGAAAATGAGTATTGAACTGCAACGAGCAGCAGCATAGAAAGCAGACAAGCAAATTTATTGTACATACTTAAAATTTTAGCGTGGCGGGCAAATTTATGACCAAAAAATGAAAGCTCATTAAAAAAGAATCTCGTAAAGAAAAGCAAGGCCGGCAGTAGACATTGAGTTGCATTGATTCAGAATGGTGCCCGACAAATCTTTGCTTTTGTGGTAGGCGAGACGCCGACCACGGACAATACCTTCCCTTACAGAGGTGCTTCTGTCAAAAGCAGCGGTGCTGAACGTCTGTAAGGTGTAAGTAAAACAGAGTTGAAGAGGAGACAAGACTGTTTTACGGGCGTTGTTACGGAACTTGGGAAACTACTTTGCAGATGTTAAGCGACCTCACAGAGGAGCGAAGCTGCAAAGAGTGTCGGATACGCTCATAGTAGTGAAGACGCTCACCGAAAGGTGAGAACAGCGAAGGGGCGTAGTCAATCAGTATGTATTTACTAAACAACCATGCAACTGGGATGATGAAGGTAATGCAGACAAGATCGGTAACACGATTTAAGATTGACAAGAGCCGTATGATGGGAGACTATCAAGTACGGTTCTGTGAGAGGGTGCGGCTGAAATGCCGAGCTCTACTCTGCCTTTTCTGTATGATTTATAGTACTTTCGTCGTCCTCATAACCTGGTTTCCCCATGACTTTTACTGATGTTCTTGAAATTCTGAAGTATACCATTCCTTCTCTTATAACCTTTTTGACGGCCTTCACACTAATAAGATTATTTATTGATGGCGACAGGGGCAAAAAGGACTTGGAGCTACGTGCAGCACATTACAAGGATTCATTACCACTTCGGCTCCAGGCATATGAGCGGCTTACTCTTTTCCTGGAACGAATAACACCCACCAATCTCATTTCACGGGTGAACAAACCAGGTATGGCCGCGCGTGACCTTCAGTTATCATTGATTTCCAACATTCGCCTTGAATTCGAGCATAACCTCTCGCAGCAGATCTATGTATCCTCACCCGTTTGGATGATGATTGTGCAGGTGAAGGAAGAAATTATTTCTATCGTAAACCGTGTAGCATCTGATTTGCCGGAAGCTGCAACCGGAAAGGACCTCAGCCGTGCGATTATCGAACACTTCATCAACAATGAACAGGTGATGCCCACCCAAAAAGCGCTGGATACTTTAAAGTCGGAAGTGAAAAAAATATTTTAAGTGAATCTTACACTGTGCAGACTTCCGGAAAAATAATAATTAACTATTCTATTTAAAGTCCATTAACAGTATCTCTGCTTTTTGTCAAAATACCTTCTCCTTGTTTTTATTGCACTTCCGTGTTTCGGTGTCATGAGTCGCTCCGATACTTCCTTATCTTTGATCTCTCAATGAAAATAACCTTATGGAACCTTCCAATTCTACCCCTGCATCTAAAACGGCTTCAAAATCTTTTCTCACTGATTCGGGAATTGAAATTCAACGCATCTATAAAGAGTTGAAGCATGCAATGGAAGAAGAAGCTGGACAGTTTCCTTTTACACGTGGCGTTCACAGCAGCATGTACCGGGATAAGCTCTGGACCATGCGGCAATATGCAGGATTTTCTACAGCAGAAGAATCCAACAAACGATACCACTATTTGCTCAAACAGGGAACTACGGGTTTATCTGTTGCATTTGATTTACCTACCCAGATTGGTTATGACTCCGATCATGAGATGTCGGATGGTGAAGTTGGGAAAGTAGGTGTTGCTATAGATTCTTTAAAAGACATGGAGACATTATTTGCCGGAATTCCTTTGCAGGGAATTACCACTTCCATGACCATCAATGCAACAGCATACATTTTATTGGCCATGTATATTGCCCTGGCTAAAAGGCAGGGAGCAGATCTGAAAAAAATTTCCGGCACAGTGCAGAATGATATTCTGAAGGAGTATGCTGCGAGAGGCACCTACATTTATCCGCCCAAACAATCCATGCGGCTGATCACCGACATCTTTGAATATTGCAGCAAAGAATTGCCGGCATGGAATACCATTTCCGTTTCAGGTTATCACATCCGCGAAGCAGGATCAACGGCAGTGCAGGAAGTGGCTTTCACTTTATCTAATGGAAAATCATATCTGAAGGCAGCGATGGACCGCGGATTGGACATCAATATTTTTGCGCGGCGGATTTCTTTTTTCTTTAATGCCCACAACAATTTGTTTGAAGAAGTTGCAAAGTTCCGGGCAGCCAGAAGAATGTGGGCAACGATTACACGAGAGTTGGGCGCAACCGATGCAAGGGCCCAGATGCTGCGTTTCCATACCCAAACAGGCGGATCAACACTTACTGCACAGCAACCGATGAACAACATTGTGCGTGTTACGATTCAGGCAATGGCTGCGGTGCTTGGTGGAACACAGTCGCTGCATACCAATGGTTATGATGAAGCACTGAGCCTGCCGACAGAATCTGCAGCAGGACTCGCACTGCGGTCTCAGCAGGTTATTGCATATGAAAGTGGCATTTCACAAGCTGTTGATCCGCTGGGTGGTTCTTTTTTTGTGGAACAGTTGACAGATGAGGTGGAGGCTGCTGCATGGAAATACATCGAACGGATTGATGCAATGGGCGGATCGGTACAGGCTATTGAAGAAGGATTCATGCAGGATGAAATTGCGCACTCAGCTTATATCTGTCAACGCGAAATTGAAGACGGAAGTAAAGTGATTGTAGGAGTTAACAAATTCACCGCTGATGAAAAAGAGAAAACAAGCATTCTGAAAGTAGATGATGCAATACGACAAGTGCAGGTGGAGAAACTGAATGCACTGCGTTCTGTGCGTGATAATGATGCTGTCAGAGCTGTGTTGTCAAAACTGGAGCAGCAGGCAACAACCAGCGAAAACCTGATGCCTGTTGTTGTGGAAGCCGTAGAACAATATGCAACTCTTGGAGAAATTGCAGATACCCTTCGCAAAGTTTTCGGAGAATACCGGGTTTGAAAAATTGACTTTATCGTTGAAAGGAACATTATACAATCTATTTGCCACCAATATTTTGAGTTTTAAACAACTGCTTCTGAAAATATTTGCTGTTGTTTTTTCAGGACACCTCACAATTTATTGCAGGAAAATTTTTATGGATAAATCCCGTTTTGTTTTCTTTCGGTGTGAATTTTGAAATGAGTAGTGGCCACTGTAAAAAATAGCAATAAAAAATACTCTTTTGTATCATGCTGAAACACTTACCAGAAAACGATTCTTCCATTCAGAAAAAATATTATCAACAGGACATTCGCACCTGTAGTGCATTTGAAAGAAAAAGAATTTTATTTCGCACACAAAATTGCGAATTGTAATCTTCATGAAAAAGTCAAGGGGGTGAGGTTATTTTTTTGCAAATTTTTTTAACACAAGTTTGTGCGCTATTCCGGAGGGAAATAGATACATTCGAACAGAATTAAATTTTTAACACCACGAATTAAAATTAGCAAGAGTATGAGCAGAACTGCAGAGGATGTTTGGAAAAATTGCCTGAAGATTATCAAAGACAACGTAAACCTGCAAAGCTATAAAACATGGTTCGAACCTATTAAGCCGATTAAGCTGGAAAAGAATGTGTTAACCATACAGGTGCCCAGTCAGTTTTTTTATGAATGGTTAGAAGAACATTATGTAACACTGCTTCGCAAAACGCTTAAACGTGAACTTGACAAGGATTCACGGCTTGAATACCAGATCGTAATGGACGGTAATTCAGGAAGCAATGCTCCCTACACGGTTAATATTCCAACGTATAATACAGGAGCAAGCAAAAATCCTGATGTGCTTGCACCCATGGTACTAGGCAACCAGATCAAGAATCCATTTGTGATTCCGGGTTTGAAAAAAGTACAGATTGATTCACAACTCAATAACAATTATACTTTTGACACTTTCGTGGAAGGTGACTGCAACCGTCTTGCACGTTCAGCAGGATTTGCCGTAGCCAACAAGCCCGGAGGCACTTCCTTTAATCCATTGGTAGTACATGGTGGAGTAGGGCTGGGTAAAACGCATTTGTTGCATGCAATCGGTAACCAGGTGAAGTTGAATTACAGCGACAAAACAGTATTGTATGTTCCTTCTGAAAAATTCACGAACCAGTTTATCGATTACCTGAAGAATAATGCGGTGAATGAATTTATTCATTTCTACCAGATGATCGATGTGCTGATGGTGGATGACATTCAGTTCTTTGCCAACAAAGACCGCACCCAGGATATTTTCTTCCACATCTTCAATCATTTACATCAGTCTGGAAAACAGATCATCATGTCCTCCGATCGCTCACCACGTGATCTGGAAGGAATTGAAGAACGACTGCTGTCGCGCTTTAAAATGGGATTGACAACTGATATCAGTGTCCCCGATTTTGAAACCCGCATGGCGATTCTTGAAAAGAAAATGTATGCTGACGGTATTGAACTACCTCATGATGTGGTGGAATTTGTGGCGTATAATGTAAGCTCCAATGTACGCGAACTGGAAGGCGCATTAATTTCTCTGCTGGCGCAATCATCGCTTAATAAGAAAGACATTGACCTGGAAACTGCAAAGAAGATTATCAAGAACTTTGTGAAAAGCATTTCACGCGAGGTATCCATTGATTTCATTCAAAAAGCAGTTTGTGAGTATTTTAGTGTTCCTATGGATAAGCTGAAAGAAAAAACCCGCAAGCGTGCAGTGGTGCAGGCGCGGCAGCTGTCGATGTATCTTGCAAAGAGCTTCACTAAAAATTCCCTGAAAGTTATTGGCCGTCACTTTGGTGGCCGCGATCACAGTACCGTCATCCATTCCTGCCAGGCCGTTCGTGACCTGATGGATACAGATAAGGAATTTAAAGAAGCTGTGGGAGATATTGAGAAGAAGATTCAATTAAGTATTTCCTGAAAAGAGCTTTGCTTTATTTTTAAAAATTACTGTCAAGCTGAATTCATTTTAGCATCTGTTGAAATAACGTATGATCTAATAAATTCAGCTTGACGCCTTTTAGCAAGACCTTTGGAAATTAACTTTCCTGCATTACTTTTTTGTTTTCCCGGTTTTTGTACTTTTAATCTTCATCAAAGAAAAAGGAGGTATTCATGCAATCTACAAAGCAAGCATGGGCATCTCTGGTAACTAACAGTTAACAGAGGTGTCCCATTTAAGATTGACCTTGTGTCACGAGGCTGTCTCATTTATTTGAGACAGCTTTTTTTCTGAAAAAAATAATGCGGATTTCCGGATAAGAGCCGGCACCATTTACGAGAGCTAAGTAAAAGTAACAATGCTGAAAGACAACCACGGCAGGACCATCAACTATTTGCGGCTGGCAGTTACTGACCGCTGCAACCTGCGTTGTTTTTACTGTATGCCGGAAGAAGGATTAGACTGGCTGGCGCGAAAAGAGATATTGACATTTGAGGAAATGCTTCGGCTGTGTTCTTTACTTGTAAAGATGGGCGTTGAGAAAATCCGGATCACCGGTGGAGAGCCTTTTGTGCGAACAGATATTATGCAATTTCTACGTTCGCTTTCTGAGCTTCCGGGGCTTGAACAGCTTACACTTACCACCAATGGCGTGCTGACTGCACCATTGGTTCCTGAATTGAAAAAGATCGGTGTTCGTTCAGTTAACCTGAGTATTGACACCCTGGACCGGAACCGGTTCTTCGCCATCACGAAACGGGATGAATTGCCACGCGTGATGAAAACACTCGATGCATTGATAACAAATGATATTGAGGTAAAAGTAAATGCAGTGGTGATGGGTGAAAAAAATTCACAGGATATTCTTCCGTTGGTAGAACTGACTAAAGATATGCCCGTGAGTGTCCGTTTTATTGAAGAAATGCCTTTTAATGGTGGGTACGTGCATATGGATTCTCTTCCATGGAATTACAAGCGCATTATGGCACTGATCACTGAGAAATTTCCTTCCATTCAAAAAATTCAGGATGGCCCTTTTTCTACTTCTTATAATTACCACATACCAGGGCATCATGGCAATGTAGGCGTGATAGCAGCTTATTCCCGCACTTTTTGCGGCACCTGCAACCGCCTTCGCATAACACCTCAGGGAATGCTGAAAACCTGCCTGTACGACAATGGGGTGTTGAATGTAAAAGAGCTGATCCGTAGTGAAACCAGCGATGAAAAGTTGCGGGAAGCATTACTGAATACTGTTGACCACCGTGCAAAAAATGGATTTGAAGCTGAACGAGCAAGGAAGGAAACTGCGCCGGTGCATGAATCAATGGCTACGATTGGG
>JBDSEW010000465.1:0-6273 GCA_039919825.1 Chitinophagales bacterium
GCAAAGGTGGCTGCGGTGGAATTCATGAAAGAAGCTCCCACCAGGTCAGGCGTATTCGGATTGTAATAGATGGCAGTAGTGGTGAGATCGTTGTTGTCGTGCGTGCCGTCCAACGTGAAAGTGATGCTGTTTACAGTAACAGGGTCAACTGTTACTTCCATTTTTGCCGCATACACGATCACGCTGGTAGTACCCTGGTTCACATCTGCTTCAGCTATCGTGGAGGTGGTGATTTTTACCTGGGCAACAGCGTAAGTTTTATTTATGTGAGCTGTTAATCCTGCTACTATCAGTAACAGCAAGTAGATTTTTGTTTTCATAAAATGTTAGGTTTTAAGTGAGAAGTGACAAAATTTCGAAACGCGTGACATCAAAAATGATACTGTCTTCAGTAGGTTCCAAATCCGATGTGTGAATGGTACGAATGAATTATTAAACGGGCGTAATACGGGTTTATAAAGTTCTTAACTCATCCTTTTGTCCTTGGTTTCTTCCCTGGAGGCCATAATTTTTAAAAGATCAACAACACCCGGAAAACCCATCAGCTCAGCACCAATATGTATTAATATACATAAATAATTTAAATTGTTTTTGATTTTAATTCCTTTCCGCAGTTTGAACAGAACCGGGCATTTGCAGGTACTATAGGAGTACTGCACACCGGACATTTTCCCCGTGATTCCTCGGTTGCCCGGGCCATTTCAACGGATACAATACCTGTTGGCACAGCCAGTATTCCATAACCTATAATCATCAGAATGCTCGCGAGAAACTGTCCTAAAGCTGTTTGAGGCGCAATGTCACCATAACCAACAGTAGTTATAGTAACAATTGCCCAGTAGATAGAAGCGGGTATGCTGGTGAATCCGCGGGTCTCCCCTTCAATAAGGTACATCAGTGTTCCCACGATAGTAATGAGCGTAAGCACGCTGACTAAAAACACAGTTATCTTATACCTGCTCGACCTTAATGCGGTTCTCAGGATATTTCCTTCAGAAAGAAAACGGCTTAACTTAAGGATCCTGAATACACGTAATAACCTTAAGGCCCGGATAACTACCAGGTACTGGGTTCCCGGGTAAAGCAGGCTGAGATAAGCAGGCAAAAAAGAAAGCACATCAATAAGACCATAAAAGCTGAAAATATAACTCAGAGGTTTCCTGCTGCTGTATATCCGCAGCAGGTATTCAACGGAAAAGCATATCGTAAAAAACCATTCCGCGATTTGGATAACATTTAAATACTTTGACCGGATTCCCGGAACACTCTCCAGTATAACTGAAAAAATGCTTAACAGGATCAACCAAAGAAGAATCACATCGAAGCGCCTTCCCGCTGTGGTATCTGTCAGGTAGATGATGTGGTAGATTTTATTCCTTAATGTATTGTTAGGTGGGTTGTTCATTCCGTCTGTCATAGCTTTAAATTAATCTAAAAGATCAATTTGCTTTCCTGTTAAAAAGGAGATCACGTTTTTTGGCTATAACGACAAAACCTGCGGAGGACATGCAGAATATTTAACGATGGATGAAGGATATCCAGCATTTATTCTGGAGAACTTTTTAAAAACTTGGTTATAAAGATTTTTTGCATTTACTTTGTATTTCAAAGTGCTTTTTGATCTGATTGATTTTTCGGGGTCCCATGCTGGAGCACATCCAATAACCCCACGCTTAAGCGTGGGGTTATTGGATGATACGGCCGCTGACTTTAGAACAAGGATTAACCGCTTACACAATAATTCTATGATGATGACAACATTCAACATAAACTATTTTGGTTTAGCGGTTTTATTTTTTGTTATAGAAATTCTGATCGCTGTTTTTGTGAAGCACAAATTTGTTGGCCCATACCTCGGTGATGCGCTGGTGGTTATTTTAATCTATTGTTTCGTAAAGTCTTTTCTCCATGTGCCGGTAATTCCATTTGGCTATGTGGATACTGGCTTTCTCTTTCATCGTAGAATTCCTTCAATACTTCCACCTTATTGAAAAGCTGGGTTGGGAAAAATCAAAAATCGCAAGGTCCGTAATCGGAACTTCATTTGCAAGGATTGATTTGATTGCGTATGCAGTAGGTATTGCTGTCATCGTGGTTGTAGAAAAGTGGTTGCTGAAAAAAATATTGCTCCTGAATGCTGATGTAGAAAGGAACAAGAACGGATAGCGCGGATCTATTACACATTTCAATAAAGGCCTGTTGTATGCGTACAGAATATTTCGTAGACAAAGACTCGGTGGTGCGGCAGATCTGGGGAAAGAGTGATACCATTCTTTTCATTTTCGCAGGCGCCGCCGCAGAGTTTGCACTCAACAAGGCAGTAGACTGGCTATACTTTACAGGCCGGCTTCCTGCCGATCCGCTGGGAAGGCTTTTCTCCACTGTTTCCTATGCCCGGGCTATTGTCTTTTCTGAAAAAAAAGCGGCGCTGCATGCTATCGATGCGATGGCGGCAATACATGCAAGCGTTGAAAAGAAGCGTGGTGCAAGCATTCCTGACTGGGCATACAGGGATGTACTTTTTATGCTCATTGATTATTCGATCAGGTCTTTTGAATTGCTCGAACGTAAACTGAGCATTGCTGAAAAGGCAGAAGTATTCAACGTCTTTTACGCGGTCGCATGCCGGATGGGAGTGAGTGGCTTACCGCACAACTTTGATGCATGGGAAAAGATGCGGCAGGAGCATTTGCAGCAGGACCTTCTTTACAGCCATTACACAAATGATTTGTTCCACCAGTACCGCAAACACCTGGGTCTTGTGCGTTACAGGATACTGCTGGAAGTGCAGGCGGAAGTTGTGCCGCAAAAGGTGCGTGAAATGCTTGGCCTGCGCAGTGTTTCCCCATTGAATCCTTTGACCGGTATCGTTAAGCTGAGCAATCGTATGAAGATTGACTGGCTGTTGAAAGCGCTGATCTTACCAACCAGTTATAAAAAGGAGATCAGGGCTATGGATAGCGCACCGGCCGAATAGTAGCATTATTAACTAGCGTGAATATTTCTACGACATTTCATAATTTCAATTTACCTGCACTGGCTTTGCTGCAATTACGATAAATGAAATTTATTCTTTTGTTCAATAAACAAAATGTTCTGTTAAGCCGGATCATTTAATTAATGTTAATAGCTATCTCAAAATTTTCCTTCAAAGCCGTCATGCTGAATTTATTTTCCGAAAGATCCTTTGGGCAGCATCCCGGTTTGTTAGGAACAGATTATCTCAAAATGTTTCTTCAAAGCCGTCATGCTGAATTTATTTTCCGAAGGATCCTTTGGGCAACATCCCTCTATGCTGATGCCCCGGTTCGTGTCTTCACGAACCGGAGTGTGGATTAACAAGTGGGTGGTGCGTGAGGACCTGCACCACGGCGATAGTACATTTGATCAGCTTTTTTGAAATTGCATTGATGCCTCGGTTCGTGTCTTCACGAACCGGAACGTGATATAACAAGTCGGTGGTGCGAGAGGACCCGCACCACGGCGATAGTACAGCTGATCAGCTTTTTTGAAATTGCATTGATGCCCCCGTTCGTGTCTTCACGGAACGTGATATAACAAGTCGGTGGTGCGAGAGGACCCGCACCACGCCGACAAGCCATCAATAAGGTTGCATATTCTTAGTTCCTGTCTTTCGTCTTAAGTCTTTCGTCCTGGTTCCTTAAACTTAATGCTTCACACCGGTAGAATCCGTTTGAGGTGCCTTATTGATCAGCTCCATAAACTGGTCAAGCTTTGGGGTAATAATAATTTGTGTGCGCCTGTTCATGTTTTTTCCGGCTTCTGTATCATTGGGACCCATTGGATTGTACTCTCCGCGCCCTGCTGCAGTAAGACGTTTCGGATCTATTCCATAGGTAGTCTGTAATGCCTGCACCACGGAAGAACCACGGAGCACACTCAAGTCCCAGTTGTTGCGGATAGTGTTTGATGAAATCGGCACATTATCGGTATTGCCTTCTACCAATACTTCAAAATCCTTATAGTCTTTAATGATCTTCGCAATCTTCGACAACGTTTCTCCTGCTTTATCGGATACTTCATAGTTGCCGGATTTGTAAAGCATATTGTCTGAAAGAGAGATGTACACCACGCCCTTTAATACCTGCACATTCACATCCTGCATTTCCTCCTTACTTAACGACCTGGTAATATTAGTCGTCAATACCATGTTCAGCGAATCGCTTTTATTCTTGGAAGCGATCAGTGCCTGGATGTATTTATTGGAAGAATTGATCTCATCTACCAGCTTGGAAACATTCACATTTCCCTGGCCGGCGGAAGTAAGGCATTTGTCGAGGGCAGATTGTAACCCCAGCAGGTTAGCGCGCTCAGCTGTTAACTGATCCTGCAGGCCCGTTAGCCGTGCATTGGCGGAAGAGAGGCTGCTCTGGCAATTGATATTGTCCAGTTCAATGGCCGAATTTTTTGCCTGCAAAGAAGTGTAGTCCGTTTGCAGCGACTGGTACTTTTTAGTGCTCACGCAGCTCACCATCAGAAAAATTGCCACGGTGCTGATTATTAGTTGGAGTCTTGTTTTCACAGTAGTAGTTGGTTTAGTTTATCAATGGATCGCTATTTACTAAATTTTGATGAGACTTTTCCGAGAAGTTTCAGAACTAGGACAAGAAGGTACAGGCAGTGAGAAACTTGGGAATATAACAAGCGCTTACTACTGCAAATACTATATTAGCAAAAATACTTTCAGTATTACTTATTTATTTCGTAACACTTTATTATTTTTGTTGCTTAAAAATAAAAAAGATGGAAACATCAGTAATGACATCCAAAGGACAAATACTTGTTCCGAGAAGATTGCGAAGGAAATTGAACATGAAGCCGGGAAGTAAAATTGCCTTCATTGAGCACGGAGATGAGATTCTTATTAAATCATTAGATAAATCTTACTTCGAAAAATTCAAGGGACTTACAAAAGGTGGTGGTTCGCTGATTGATGAATTAATTAAAGAAAAAACAAAAGAACGTGAACGATGAAATCAATCGTATTCGACAGTTACGCTTTGCTCGCGTTCTTTGATGATGAAGAAGGAGCTGATGAAGTTGCAACACTGCTCTCAGAAGTTTCTGAAGGAAAGCTGGAAGCTTTTATTTCTGCTATCAACATGGGGGAAATTTATTACATCACAGCGAGAAAGAAGGGTGAAGTAAAAGCGGAAGCAGCTCTGCATGCCGTGTTACATTTTCCTATTGCCATTGTAGAACCCGATTATCATTTTTGCATTGAAGCAGCAAGGATCAAAGCAAAACACAAGATGAGCTATGCGGATGCTTTTGCAGCAGCTCTGACCAAAAAGAAAAAGGCGACGCTGATAACCGGAGATAAAGAATTTAATGTGCTCGATAAAGACATTAAGATCAGGTTCATCAAATAAATTTGAATTATAAAATTACCTTCCTGGGATTTTGTTTCAACAAATGGAAGCGCTGTTGATGGGATACACAACTCCATAATCGGGCATTTCATGGGTGACTACAACTACTATTTAGCAAGGGAAATAATTCAGAATTCACTTGATGCAAAAGTCCCTCAATCAAAAAAACCGGTTGTCGTAAAATTTACGCTTGAAAATTTGAATCACGATGAATTTCCGGGACACAAGGAGTTAATCTCCGTATTCACAGCTTTAGAGACCTATTTAAACTGAGTCGAGTTAAAGAAATCCTTTACACTCACATCAAGTGCGAGGATGATTTTTTCGAGATTGATTACAGAAACATTTCGTTTTCCGTTTTCAACTTCATTGAAATAGGTCTTGTCGACTTCTGCTTTGAAGGCTAAAGCTTCTTGTGTGAGTTTTATTTCTAGTCGCAGTTCTTTAATTCTTGAGCCAACTTTACTTCTGATTTCCATGGGAGCAAGCTATCCGTAATTCATGGAAACCCCAATGAAATCTATAGGGAAAGAAATACCGGATATGCTCAAAAATCAATATACAGCACAGCCATATTTTCCGGGAATAAAAACTTGATGGCAAATTTTTTGAGTTATAGATTTTTATCTACAGGTAAAACAAAACTAAAACAGCTACCTGCATTTTCAATGCTTTTCATCTTTAGAGTGGAATGATGCAATTCAAGTATCTTTTTTACGATCGTTAATCCAAGTCCAGCACTTTCCTTGAGATCGTTAAAGTTGTCTGTAGTCCGGTAGTAACGGGCAAATACTTTTTCCTGCTCGTGGTCCGCAATACCAATCCCGCTATCGGTAATGCTTACTTCCACATGATGATCATATTTCCGTGTGGTGATCAT
>JBDSEW010000289.1:0-5925 GCA_039919825.1 Chitinophagales bacterium
AATTTGATTACGCTTAGTATGACATCAATTCGACTACGCTCAATGTAAAATTGTTTTTGTTTCATAAATCTTTGATTCCGAACTCCTGCCTGTTACTACGCTATCATACTATCATCTGCCTTTTGATAATTCTTTGAGTGCGAATCATTGTTGCATTGAGATAACTCCTTTAATTTTTCCCAGTTATTTTGGATCAACGCTTCCTTCTTTGCTCGTGTCCACCCTTTGATTTGTTTTTCCCACGCGATTGCCTGGTTATAGTTTTGAAATTCTTCCAAATAGACTAATTCTACCGGCGTCCTGCTGAAGGTGTAACATGTTGCATTTTCACCTTGCTGATGTTCCTCGAAGCGACGTTCGCAATTATTGGTTACACCGATGTAATAAGAGTCGTCTTACATTTTAATATATACACATAAAGATACTTTTCCACGCCATGAATATATTTAAAATCCAAATTAACATGATTCTTGATGATAATTTTGCATTTTTTACAATGAACATATGCTTATTAATGGAGAGAGAGAGAACAAAAGCAATGTCACAGTGAGCGGAGTCGAACTGCGACATTGCTTTTGTTGACCAAGCCCCTCAAAAAAACAGTCGTTCTTCGACTCCACTGAGAATGACTGTTTTTTTCTTCTATAGTCGTTGTTGAAAGTTGATCGTCACTTTAAATTTTATAGCTCAATGTTTCGAACACTTGTGATTTCGAATCAGGACTAAGGAAGTGGCATCTATAGTTTATATAATTCAGTTCATCTGATCAGGGTAATATTCCCACGCATACTTCTCGAAACACCATTAGTGAACTGTATCTCTACCAGGTAAATATATGTTCCCATTTCTTCCGGTACTCCTTCAAAAGTTCCGTCCCATGTTTCATCAGAATCCGATGACTGATATACCATTTGACCCCAGCGATTAAAAATAGTCAGCTCATAATCATTGGTTCCATCTGTAATGATTTTATAGACATCATTAATACCATCGTTATTCGGTGTGAATGCAGTTGGTATAAAAAAGGGACATGCATTTTCCACCATAATAGTATCCTTACCAATACAGCCGTTATTACTTACGTACACTACTACTGTTTGCGGAACCTGGTTCAGCACAATAGCCTGTGTCTGTTCCCCGGTTGACCAATCGTGCTGGTATTCCGGGTTGCCTGCATCGAGCACAATCGATTCGCCAACGCAAATACTGGTGTCTGTCCCGAGGTAAACAAAAGGATAATCATATACATGAATATCTTCTGAAAATGTATCAGGAAGGCAAACTGCATCTTGTATGGTGATGGTTACTGTATACGTTCCGCTGTTGTTATACACCAACTCCACGGACGTAGAAGAAGTATCTGTTACGCCGTTTCCAAAATCCCAGTTTACTGCAATAAAATCTCCCGCAGAAACATTGGAAAACGTTACCGGATCACCGGTACAAAGCACATCAGGCAGATAATTAAAATCAGCAATTACTCCGGGGTTAATGGTTAAGTTGGCCGACACGGTATCTTTACAACCGATGCTGTCCGTAACTACCAGGTATACGGTGTACAATCCGGCAGCACTAAAAGCAAAAACCGGCTCAAACTCATTGGTGGTTGCTGTACCAAAAATCCATTCGTAGGTAAGCCCCTGGCCGGTGGATGAGTTAAAAAAGGAGATGGGAATAGCCACACAATAAGGTGGTGGAGAAACAGAAAAACCCGATACCGGTGGTTCAAGGTATGTGCTGATGGTAACCGTATCCTTATTAAAGCAACCCCCTGTATCCGTGATGAATAAAATTACTTCGAACGTTCCGGTTCCTGAAAAGAGGTGGCCGGGATTGACATCAGTGGATGTGGTGCCGTCGCCAAAATCCCACGACCATGTAATAGTGGTATCTCCCACAGAAAGGTCAGTAAAAACCAGTGAGTCTCCTTCACATGTTTTTATGATATCGTAATCAAACTCCGCATCAGCAATGGCTACAACGAAAGGAACATGGTTGGTATCAGCCAGTTCATTACCACAGTTGTCGAGGATCACATTGCCATCACTGCCAACCTTAAAATTCAAAGAATAAAACCCATTAATATTAATTGGCGCAGAAAGCTGCACATCAATTTTATTGGTAAAAGTTCCTGAAACGCAACCCACTGATGAAGCACCACTTACCGTTACAGCCGAAGGGCCGGTAACGTAAAAATCACTTCCATTGGCAGCAATTGAATTGCAACGCACCTGCTCCGACATTGTTAAATACAGAACAGCCGGAGGTGTACAGGGAAAAGGATCAATGGAAACAGGGGTTGGTGGAAGGGTATCAAAAATTACTGCAGTGCCTCCAAATGAAAGCGTATACCCATTCGTTGAATTTTGTTGATTATTAATAACCAATACATACGTTTCACCCACTACGACCGTCATGGGCTGACATTGGTTTGGTCCTCCTGCACTAACTGAGGTTAGTATATAAGGATTTGATAAACCCGTTGCTCCCGAAATCGCGGAGTAGTTGCAACGCACTTCCGGCGCTGCTCCGGAAATAATATCAGTACAGGATGCATTAGTCAGGTCATAAACAGCCCAGTCATAATCATCATTCAAGTCGTTCGGTGTTATTTCAAATTCCAGAATTCCTGCGGCGACTACCGTCCATATATACCACACGGAGTTTTTCTCTCCAACACCAAGACAAGAAGTATTGGTTGGAAAAGTGAGTTCATCCTGCACTCCCTCTCCTACGTACGAATTAACCTGCACATAAACAGATTGACAAACCGGAATAGCACCACTGCAATCCTGCTCAGGTTGTTGTGCTTTTGAACAAAAAGAAATCAGGCACGATAAAAGAAATGCTGTGTAAACTTTTACTTTCAACAGAGATGCTTATCCGGTTTAAAGAGGGTAGTGGCTGAATCAAAATTAATCAAAGGTATCATTCAGCAATATAAATTTTGTCGATTGCCTTAGCAAGCTGCCGGTCCTTTTCAGTAACCACGTCTCCTGCGTCATGTGTGGAAAGTGTAAACTCCACTTTATTCCACACATTCACCCAGTAAGGATGATGGTTCATCTTCTCTGCAACCAATGCCACCTTTGTCATAAAGCCAAATGCTTCTACGAAATCTTTGAATAAAAATGTCCGTTGTAATTTATTGTCTTCTTCCTTCCACATAATTTTTTATTTATTTTTAAATCAGATTATAAAATTAATTATTTCAAAACCAAGCCCAACCCTTCAAACTTTTCAAACCCTCCAAACTCTTCAAACTCTCCAAACTCTTCAAACTCTTCAAACCGTTTAAACCCTTCAAACCCTCCAAGCTTATTCCACGATCAAATTCTCTCTCGACTTTAACCTATGATAATCGATCTTCACCACCAGTTGCATCACAGAAATACTTTTTAGCTTCAGGAATAATTCAGCTTGCTGCTGTTCCGAAACTTCTCCCCTGATCATCAGGAAAAAATCAGTCTGCTTCACCTCAGGTATCAGGAATTCTCCAAAGTGCTTATTTGCGATCACATAAACCTCCCATTTATCAAGGTCCTCTTTAAACCGGTAGAAGCTGAAAAAGGAGGTTTTGCCTTTTTTCCGGTTGATGATCTCTACATCTTCACCACGCTTCAGCTCAAAACCCAGTGTTTTATTCAGGTGCCAGCAAAGCTGGTATTCTTTTACCTGTGCTGCAATTCCCCATAGAACTCCTGTAAAGTGCTCTTCATGCGCAACAATTCTTTTCTTCAACAACTGATTGTTGGCAGTTTAAAGTGCTGCCATGCCTTTCAAACCTACACGATTACACCCAAATAAACAAATGAGGCTGTCTCAAATGTCTTGAAATCATCCTGAACTTGTTACAGGGTCTGTTCCTCAAAGACAGTAGATGCCGAAATAATTTCGGCATGATGGCTTCTCCGAACCATTTGAGACAGCCTCAACTGCTGCACGATTATCAGAATTACTGCCAACTGTTCATCCTGCCCTCCTTGAAAATAATTGCTTAAAAGATTGCTTATAAAAACTGAAATCGCTTACTTTGCCAAAAATTAAACCACGTAAACCACTAACTATTTATGTCAGACATCGCAGCAAGAGTTAAGAAGATCATCATTGACAAATTAGGAGTTGATGAAAGTGAGGTTACGCCAGAAGCAACCTTTACCAATGATCTTGGTGCCGATTCTCTCGACACAGTTGAGTTAATCATGGAATTCGAGAAAGAATTTAATATCTCCATCCCCGACGAACAGGCAGAAACGATTACCTCTGTTGGGCAGGCCATCGCATACATCGAGCAGTACGCAAAGTCTTAATCCGCATTTTACATGGAATTTAAAAGGGTAGTTGTCACCGGTCTCGGTGCACTTACTCCTTTAGGGAATACTGTTCCTGAATTTTGGGACAATCTCCAGAAAGGTGTGAGTGGCGGGGGACCCCTTACCTATTTCGATACTTCAAAGTTTAAGACGAGGATCGCCTGTCAGCTCAAGAACCTGGATATTTACAAGTTTCTTGAAAAGAAGGAAGCCCGTAAGCTGGATCCGTATTCCCAATATGCATTAATTGCAACGGAGGAAGCGGTAAATGACAGCAAACTTGACCTTGCCATTGAAGATAAAACCCGCATCGGTGTTATCTGGGCTACTGGCGTTGGAGGTATTGACTCTTACGCCAAAGCCATGATGGAGTATTGTGCAGGCGATGGAACACCGCGTTTCAGCCCGTTTCTTATTCCCTTGATTATTCCTGATTTGGCGGCCGGCCATTTATCCATTAAATATGGATTTATGGGGCCAAACATGTCGATCGTAAACGCATGTGCATCCTCCACCAATTCCATTATTGATGCGCTCACCTATCTCCGGTTAGGCAAAGCAGAAGTAATGTTAACCGGTGGTTCAGAATTTCCGCTCTGCATTCCTGCAGTCGGCGGTTTTTCTTCCATGAAAGCTTTGAGCGAACGAAACGACGATCCACAAACTGCTTCGCGTCCTTATGATAAAGACCGCGATGGCTTTGTGATTGGCGAAGGTGCGGGTGCTTTGATCCTCGAAGAGTATGAACATGCCAAAGCACGTGGCGCAAAGATCTATTGTGAAGTGATGGGCGGTGGAATGTCGGGCGATGCTTACCACATCTCTGCTCCGCATCCTGAAGGTATTGGCGTCATGCAGGTATTGAGAGAAACGCTGAAAGATGCTGGTGGCATCCGGCCGGAAGAAGTGGATTATATCAATACACATGGTACTTCCACACCACTCGGAGATCTTGCTGAATTGAAAGCCATCAAAACTGTTTTTGGTGACCACGCTTATAAAATGAGCATCAGTTCTACCAAATCTATGACGGGTCATATGCTGGGAGCGGCAGGTGCTGCTGAAGCCATTGCCTGCATCGGTGCGATGGAACGCAGTTTCATCCCTCCTACCATCAACCATTTTACCGATGATCCTGATATTGATCCGAAACTGGACCTTACTTTTAATAAAGCAAAGAGCCGCGAAGTGAATGTTGCCATGAGTAATACATTCGGTTTCGGCGGGCACAATGCCTCTCTCATCATGAGAAAGTTAAAAGACTGATAAAATATTTTTACCTTTTACCCTGGCTGGAAGCAACTTCCGCCAGGGTTTTTTCATTTTAAGGATTCAATTCAAGCTGGCAGTTTGATCCGTCGTTTTTTTTCAGGCAAGAAAGCATTCTATTCCCAGGTGAAGCAACTCACCGGTATATCGCCTGTCAATTTGATATTGTATGAAATAGCTTTCCGACACAGTTCTTCTGCTGAAGAATTATACGACAGCAATGAGCGGCTCGAATTTTTGGGTGATGCCGTGCTCGGATCGGTAATAGCAGATTACCTCTTCAAAAAATTTCCGTATAAAGATGAAGGTTACCTGACTGATATCCGTTCAAAAATGGTGAGCC